>NZ_JAPEIB010000069.1:0-5442 GCF_028823735.1 Algoriphagus sp. NF | reverse complement strand
ATTTTTCTTAGTGCTGTAAGTTTCTGGGAGATCAGCATCAAGTATCAAACGGGGAAATTGAATCTAGGGACTCATACTCCTTCTTCGCTTTTAGAGGGATTTAAAAAGTATTTTGATCATTACTTCCTTGATCTCAATGCAAAAGAATCTGCCACTTTCTATCAATTACAAACTAGCCATCATCGTGACCCTTTTGACCGGATGCTAATCTGGCAAGCTATAAATAATGGCTTAGATCTCATTTCGAATGATGAACTTGTAAAACAACACGAGGATACAAGTTTGAAGATTATTTGGTAACGGAGGATATGATCTATAGAAGCGTGATTTTCAAAGGAATAAATGATACTTTATGAGAAGTGCGTATTCAATCATCATTTTGTTATTACTGCTATTTTTTGTTAGACAGGAAAATGCTTTTTCCCAAAAGTCTTCCAACATATTGATCGCGTATTATTCAGATAGCGGCAATACGGAGGTATTGGCTCAAAGTATTGCAAAAGGGGCTCAGCAGGTAGCCGGAGTGGAAGTATTGATTCTCTCGGTTGATCAAGTCAAATCATCACAGGTACTGTCAGCAGATGCCATCATCCTCGGATCACCTGTTTACAATGCCAATATCGCCCCTTCAGTGCAGGAGTTTATCAATTCTTGGCCGTTTGAGGGAAGACCTCTGAAAGATAAAATTGGCGCGGTGTTCAGTACAGGAGGAGGCATGTCTATCGGAGAGGAGCTTGTGATGCTGAATTTGATGCATAGCATGCTGATTCATGGGATGATTTTGGTTGGTGGAGATACAGTAGAATCTGCCTTTGGTGCTTCGGCCATCACGGGAGAGGGGCCTTTCGATTTGAAGGGAGAATTGGATCCGATTTTTCTGAAAAAAGGCGAAGCTTTAGGAAAAAGAGTAGCGGAGACGGTGCTGCGTTTTCGTTGAGTTTTTAATGGAATAATAATACTGCTTTAGCTTTTTTCAGGAGTCTTAGCTAAGGACTCTATGCTTTGTAGGAAAAGCTTTTCAAAATATGCTTTCTGAAAAAAGCATTATCTAGAAATAGTATTTAGATAAAGCATTTTTAACGGCCGAGAAGTCCTGAATTCTTAGTAAAATTTTACTAGAAACTTTTACCATTTTATTCTTACCTGATTTTTTATAGGACTGAATTGAAGTATCCTTTGATCAATTCCAAAACCTTATATCAATCATGGAAACGAACGAAATTGCTTTCAGTCAGTTGGAATACTAGTATCAAAAAGAAATATCATGGCTAAAGAAAAGCGACCGAGCATCAAGAATGAGGAACAATATCAAGCACTCCGCGACAAGGGGATGAGTCAGGAAAAGGCTGCCCGAATAGCCAATACGGAGGATTCTGGTAAAAAAGGCGGTAAAGCAAAACCCTATGAAGAAAGAACCAAAGAGGACCTTTACGAGCAGGCTCAATCTATCGGTATCGAGGGAAGAAGTAGCATGAATAAAAAAGAGTTGATCGAGGCTCTTCGGAAAGGGTAAAAAAATAACCCCGCCTCAGACCCAGAGCGGGGTTTTTGCAATATAGTTGGTTCACTTTTTCTTAAAGGGCAGAAAGATACTTGTCAAATCCACCTTCTGTAGTCACTCGGAAGCTGATAGCGGCGCTAGGTTGCTCGATATTATAAATCTTGTGGAGACCTTGTGCATCACTTACTTTCTCGCTGTGGATCAAGTTGTCTCCATCATAAATTGATACCGTAAAGGCACTGTCGGCCAAGTTGCTGACTAGCAAGCGGTATTTGTTGTCTTCCACTTTGGATACTCTTGAATACACAGATGGCTTTTCGGTAACGAAGTTTTGGAAGGTAGTCGTACGCAATATTCCGCTCTCATCGGTCACTTCGACAGAGTAAGTTCCCTTTGGTAGGGCATTTAGGTCGTAGCGCTTTGCGAAAGCTTCTGATTTGGTAATTCGATCTCTCAAAACCAGTCTGTTTTCAGCATCCTTGATTTTGACAATGACGGTGCTGCTGGGCGCTTCCGTCATAGCTACTGTTACTTTAGCTGTTGCAGAGTGAATAATCTCTACTGATTTTTCCGCTCCTGCGGCAAAGGCTCCTGTTGCCATCCCGGCAACAAAAAGCATGGTCATTAATTTTTTCATTTTAATAATTGGTTTAATAGGTTCTAGTTTGAATGTAACCCAGGAATGGCTTTCCCATTCAAGGGGGATATTTTGGGTTACTTTATCCATCGGGTCTGATGGGGTTCGGTTCGAATTGCTTTCGAATGACATTACAAAGGTACCAAACGGTGTTAAAAATGAAAATGTTTCAATGAAAATATATTATTTTTTGATATTCGTTAATTTTTAAACTGAATTATTGAAAATACAATAATTTTTTGTCGCTATCGATTGCGAAGTCTTTTCTGATCTGTTTTTATTACATAATGAGAAATAAAATTTTGTAATAATCAGTATTTCAAAATCATGTCATTACATCAATTACCTATATCCATATTTCGCAATCGATTGTATCGAATAAAAAATTTTTCAATCTTTTTTACTTCGGGAGTTGTTTTACTTAAAAAAGCACAATATGCAAGCCATCTGGAACAACCAAGTAATCGCAGAATCCAATGATACGGTCGTAGTGGAGGGGAATCATTACTTCCCTATCGATTCGGTAAAATCTGACTTTCTAAAACCTTCAGAGACCCAGAGCTCCTGTCCCTGGAAAGGACAAGCGTCCTACTATAGCCTAGAAGTAGGCGGGGAGCTAAATAAAGATGCGGCCTGGTACTATCCTGACCCGAAGCCAGCAGCCTCTGAGATCAAAGGTAGGGTGGCCTTTTGGAAAGGGGTGAAGGTGGTGGAGTAAAGAGAGTGATCTGATAAAACTATTTCAATTCAAAAATGCCGTATCGTGTGAAATCTTCTTCATCTGAATCTTTCCAAGATTTCATTGGTGCTGAGTCGGAGTATATCCAAGCTTAAATTTTTTATTTATTAGTTTTGTTTAAGATTTCAGAATGGTATCTCTAATCATTAGACCCTGCATTATTTGCTTATTTAGCCAATACCTAGTAAGATATTTCTAATTTTCAGTAAATATTTACTGGGGAAAATAAGATACTTGCTACTTTGAATGATGCCATCTCAGTCGTCTTACCGACCTTTCATTAGCCATTTTCTTTCCCAGTGTTTTCAGAAATCCCCTGATTTTATTTCAGAGAGATCAGCTTGACAACAGCCCTCCGATTTTTCAAATTTCACCCATCGAGAAACTGAATCAAACTACTACGGGATCAGCTTGCCTTGATGTTTTCCAAGGTAGGCAGCATTATATTCACTGAAAGTCATGCTTTTCAGTGAATCAATTCACCAAAACACCTTACTTTTGGTGAATGAATAAAAACACCATCCGTAGAATACTTCATAAAAAGATTTCTGATAAGCTTTTCAAAGGCAAGACTATCGTCCTGATTGGAGCGCGGCAAGTCGGCAAAACGACACTGATTCGTGAGATATTGAAAGATCGGGAGTTTTTGTTTCTGGATGGGGATGATCCTTTGGTTAGACAGCAATTAACTAATCCCAATACCAAGCAAATCGAAAACCTGCTTGGCAATGCCAAAATTGTCTTTATTGACGAAGCTCAACGAATCGAAAATATTGGTATTACGGCCAAGATTATTCACGATCAATTCAAAGATGTACAATTGATTCTGAGTGGTTCTTCTGCCTTTGAACTTCGAAACAATACCCATGAGCCCCTCACAGGCAGAAAGTTCGAATACTTTCTTTTCCCCATTTCTTATGAAGAATATGAGCAATCGGTAGGGTATTTGGATGCGTTGCGGGATTTGGAAAATCGCTTGATTTATGGCTACTATCCGGATGTCATCAATCACCCCGGAGAAGAGCGGGATATTCTGAATGAAATCACGCAGAGTTATCTATTTAAGGATATTCTTTCATTTGCCTCTATCAAAAAACCTGAGGTCTTGGAAAAAATCCTTCAAGCACTTGCCTTCCAAATAGGTTCTGAAGTCAGCTACAATGAATTGGCACAGTTGACCGGAGTAGATAAAAACACGGTTTCGAGCTATATCCGACTATTGGAGCTCAGCTGCATCATTTTCCCACTTCATTCCTTCAGCAGAAATCTTAGAAATGAAATAAAGACAACCCGGAAAATCTATTTTTACGATAATGGAATCCGAAATGCGTTGATTCAAAACTTCAACCCTTTCGAATTTCGAAATGATATCGGAGCCTTGTGGGAAAATTTTTTGATCACCGAGCGAATGAAGCGAAATCATTACCATTCGGCCTATGCAAATTCATTCTTTTGGCGAACAAAGCAACAGCAAGAAATTGATTACTTGGAGGAAGCAGGTGGGCGGATTTCAGCCTTTGAATTTAAATGGAACCCCAATGCCAAAGTCAAAAAGCCATCTGTATTTTTAGAAACCTACCCAGCTGACTTTCAAGTAATTTCCCAAAATAACTTTAGAGAGTTTGTGGAGTGATGTAAGAGTCAGGATAAATAATCAAATACTCTTCTCTCAAGTGAACCGTATCACTACGCTTCAATAGGCTGCTTCCATCCCCCGCGCAAAACTTTCGCCAATATTCAAAACAGAATCAATATACATCATAAGCCCTTTGAACTGAAAATTTACTGTTAGCTTGCTGAACCGTTTGATGCTATGCTGCGGTAAAGAAAATTTGATTTAAGAAAGGAAGCACCTCTGGCATTTGTCACTATCTTAAGTTCTCCTACTTCCCATCAACCATGTTCTTTTCATTCACAGCACACCAAGTTTTTCTTAAGTTCTACAATTCCAATTATTGGATTTTTCTCCTCTGTTTTGGCATCCTGAAACTCTGATTCCTCGATATAGTAATACCTATCATTTGATGGATCCAGAGGCCGTAAGGTTACTTTTTTGCCACTTTCTAGTGTAAAACCTTCTTTCACTGTAAATCCCTTTTTGGAATTGATATTATAAAAGAAAATATGACGGACAAAATCTACGTCAAATTCAGCAAAAACATAGGACTTGGATTTAAAAACATTGAGAAGTAAACCGGATTGGAACCCCCGCTTATCTATAGAAATTGGAATGTCAAAGGCTAATTTGGCAAAAGGAAGAAACTTTTTTTCATTCATTTGGTACAAGGTATCACGTAGAAAACCTTCTGAAGTCAATTCCGGTAGATAAAAGTATTGTCCATCTAAATCGTCAGAGTAAAAATGCTTAAATGCATATCCTGCGATTGTTCCTTTCTTGGAAATCTTTTTCCTAAACACAATACTATCCATAATCTCCAACTTTGGATCTAGTTTGAAGATCTGGGTTGTCAAAATAAAGCCATCTTCGTGCGGCTTACCAAGGTCCTTAGATAGGGCGTGGAGATTACCTTGATTTACAAATAAATACTGAATGAGAAAGAGAAA
>NZ_JAPEIB010000068.1:0-5685 GCF_028823735.1 Algoriphagus sp. NF | reverse complement strand
GAGGCTGAACGTTATGCTTCAGTAAATTTTGAAAATGCTGAATATGTTAGGGAATGAATTGAAAAAAATTATTCATACTACCTAAGGAGAATCGAATTACAATTAAAGTCCTATGCGATTTAACCAAGTATCTTAGTTAGCTTAACCATCGTAATTAATTTGATTTTTTTAACTAACAAAAAAAGTAGGGAGGTCTAACTTTCAATAGGATTAGATTTAAACCTCCCTACTTTTTTAAAATTCAGTATCAATTAAATTTTCTTTACTGAACTTGTTTCTATCTATCCCAACCCCTTTTGGAACTTTTGAAACATTATTTATCTGATTTTCAATTTGAGGCAACTTTTTTAAAAGACTCGGCTTCTCAATAGAAAAATCCTCGATTTTGAATTTTGAGTTCTTCCCTCCAAACTTTTCCAACCCAAAAAAATATTCCATCAAGAAGGAGGCTCCCTCTCCTTCATTCCCAGATTCAAAAATTGATTTTAAATGACTTTTATAGGCACTAATTTTTCTTAGTTCTTCAATTACGTACTTAGGGCTTATATTATTCTGATTGTTTCTTTTTTTATAAAGCCTTTCAATGAAATATTGGAAAGATTCTCTATGTCGGACATAAAACCTTAGTCCATCAACCACTACAGAGGAAATTTGATATGGTTTTTTAAATCTCGAATAATGGTTTGCTAATTCCCAACAATTTTCCTCTTCCAATGAAAAAGCCCTTCCAAACAAATACCAATAAGCAGCTACTTTTATGGATTGCTTGGATTCATCATCAAGAAATCTATCAACTAGATCGCTACTTTCATAATCAGCATCTAGGTTATCCAAAAACTTGTCCAGCGTTTCAGCCTCTTTCTCTTCATCAGTTCTTTTATCTGGTACAATGGAATATTTGGAATTAGGATAATCAAAAGATTCTATCTGATACCTTTCATCTAGCTTAGAAATAAGGGTTTTACCTTTCTCATTGTAATGACTTAACTTATCCAACTCATGGTTTTCTAGATCCTCCAGTAACCAGTTTACTGCTGGATTTCCCTCATCATTGATATATATCAGACTAGATTCTGTCTCTGCCATTGCCTTGATAAGATCTGCCCTATCTTTTTCCTCCTCAATTTTTGTATTGATGTAATCAATTAAACCGTTTAGGTCCTCTTTCCTTTTACCTAAAGGTACTTTCTGTTTTTGATAGCTAATATTTCCTTCTAGCGATAAAGCAAAAGTATAGGGTGGCTTTTGCTTCTTAGTCCTTGATCTACCAAAGAATTGAACCAAGTTCTCAAAACTGAATGCATGATGTATCTTGCCTTTAAGGGATATGGCTACAGCGTGAATATTATCATGAATGTCAATTCCACTGAAATTAATACAGGAAGTCAGGTTAATGGCAGTTGGCAATTTCCCTTCCTTAATTTCAAACTTGTTGTACTTTTTGTAAAACCTTTCCTTGCTTTTGGAACTTACATGGACTGAAACTAAATCTCCAATTTTAGCTTTTTCAAAAATTTCAATCATTTCTGATAAGCCTTCCAAAGAATTGAGTCCAATAAAAAACTTAGTGTCATTTGATTGGTTTTTTTGACTTTTAAAAAAATCAACCAAGTGGTTAGCAACTCCCCAGTGAGGATTCTTTTTATAGTTTCGAACCTGAAGCTTTTCCTTTTCTCTTGTATAAGGAATCCCCAAATCATCAGTCTTGGAGGTAAAGACCTCTAAATCATACTGTGGTAATTTCTTCAACTTTTTATCAGAAAAGTCTAATAGCGTCGCAGAAACCAAACATTTTTGCTCAAACTTCTTGAAGTAGTCGAAACATAATGGAAGTTTAGATCTAAACCCTGATTGCATTTGGAGCAATTCCACTTCATCCAATACCAGAAAAAACTCTTTGAAGGGATCAGAACCTACCTCTCTTAATGCCTCCACCAACTTCTGAATACTATCTGCTACTACTGAGAATTTTGGGTTTTTATCTTTATTTCTAGAATACCAATCCTTAATCTGAAATTTACTAGTTGACTTATTATTAGGGTCTGTACCCACAAAAAAAGTATTTCGCCCTTTCTTTTTGTAGTCTTCGAACTTTTCAAAAGCTAATCTTCTAAATGGAAATACCAAAATAGATGGCCTCTCAGCAAAAAATTCACAGAAGGTTGCACCCATTCCAGGGTACTTTTTGTTGAATATTCCTTTTGGTAGGCCATTTCGAAAATTGAGATTGTCTCCTACATAATCAGATAGATACTGATCTTCTCGAAGCCAAACGGATTCATTTACTTTCTTAAAATCAAATACTGTCTTTTGATCCTCCATTCTCTTTTTATATTCGACTCTTTTTATTCCGTTTAGATTCAAAACTAATCATAAATATTTGATTTTCAGTATATTATAACGTATTTCTTTATTTAAATGAACTAGAAATCAAACTTAATACAAAGGATAAAACGACTAGCACTATGACAAAAACTAAAAACAACATTCCGTTTCCTAACTTTGATTTAGAGTCCCTCTCTTTATTATAATTTTCAATAATCACATAGGCTATGAATAAACAGAACGCAAGAAAGAAAATAAACAAAGTAGTCATTAAAATTTGTCTTTTATAATGAATAATTAATTCAAATTATCACTCCTCAGCCGCCATCCCTAATTCTCCACCTAGAGGTAGCTGATGAGTTTTCACTTCTTTATTGATTTAATCTGCCATCATCTTGGATCATTCAATGGTTATCAAATCAATAGCCCCAATCATTATGCACAATTGGCAGCTTGTTTAATTCATTGCGGTAAAACCTCCACTTAGGCATAAATTTATTCATTAAGGCTATAAATCTATCGTTATGGCTTCTTTCATGGAGATGTACTAATTCATGTACGAGAATGTATTCCAGGCAAATAGGTGGCTTTTTGGCTAGCTCCAGATTTAACCAGATTCTTTTAGCCTCGGTATTGCAAGCTCCCCATTTTGTTTTCATTTGTTTCACTCCCCAATCATTTGCTTTTACTCCAATCACTTTCTCCCATTTTTCAAGTAATGAAGGGATTTGAAGCTTCAATTGCTTGCGGTACCACTCTTTTATGATCTTAGCTCTTTCCTCAGTTGAGCAATTATTTGGAACTCTGAGGATAATCTTTTTTAACCCTTTTATCTCCACTTTACTATTTCCATCAGGTTCCTTTACTTCTAGGATATATCTTTTTCCTTGAAAGTAATGACTTTCACCGGAAACATAATCTCGTTTGCTCTCCCTAGCCTGGTCTTTAAAATTCTTTACCTGTTTTTTTATCCAGCCCAGTTTACTGATTGCAAAAAGCCTAAATACTTCCTCATCTGTTTTTTGAGGTACCGCTAAACGTATTCTGCCATGAGGTGGATAAACTGCCAAGTGCATGTTCTTGATGTCTTTTCTGACAACTTCAATCTGAATGTTGGCAATTTTTACTATTTCGGATCTAATACTCACTTTGCGCCTTGATTATTTTCATTAACTCCATAGTTTTCTCTGGGTCATTAATGATCTTATTTACCTCTATTCGTAGTTTTTTTTCTTTGATTCCTCCGTCACGCCATCCATCTAGCTTATTATAGCGAATAGCCTGATCCAATACCATAGAGAGTGAAATGTCATTTTCAAGATTATCGTATAGTGCCTGCTTAGCCTTGGTATTTATTTCTGGAGGATATGAAGTATTTCCAGAAGGGTTTGAGACATTTTTAGCAAGCTCTTTGATTTTCTCTAGGTATTCTTGATAGGCTATTGCAGCTTGATTTCTTTCATGGATAAGCTCATTTAGAAGCGCAGACATTTTCTCGTAATATTTTGGATTGGTCTGAGACTCCTCATTAATCACTTTTCTAACATTATTTTCGATGGTCTCAGCTATAGCTTTCTGTCTGGTTTGCTTTTGATTTTCTGGAGTATCTCTTAATTCGTCCCCTAACTTGACAATCAGGTCTACCAGTGATTTATTTTCAAAATCGGAAATCTTCTTGCTGGCATTGGCATCTAGATACATATCCATTAATTGCCTCATTCCAGGTTCAAAGCGTTTGAAATCCAGGTAATCTCCACTGGCTTGTTTGATGGTTTCTCGTAGGTCTGAGTAATATTTTACCTGCTCTTTAATTTCGGCTGCTTCAGCATCTGTATAACCCAGTCTGTGCATCTCATTTGCCACATTCGCATAGGCTCTTATCAACTTTACTACCGCCTTATATAAGCCAACTCTTTTCTCCTCAGTCTCTTTTATTTCGTCAGGATTTTCTGTATTGCCACAGAAATATTTGATAAAGGTTGGTTCATCTTTGGGATGTACTGGTTCGCACATTGCGATCAAGGCCTCTAATGCTGTCTCTAAGCGATCTTTGCTTTCTGTATGCCTGTCCTTTAGTAATCCTTTTACATCCTCCTTATCAAAGTTGTCAAAGGCCTGTGAAGTGTAATCAGTGATGGATTTCTGCAAGCTTTGAAACAAGTCCTTATAGTCTATGATATAGCCATAATCTTTACTTTCTGTATCAATTCGATTTACACGACAAATTGCTTGAAATAGACCATGGTCTTGCATACTCTTATCTATATAAAGATAAGTTGCTGATGGAGCATCAAACCCTGTTAGCAGCTTATCAACTACGATCAAGAGCTTCATCTTACTCGGTTCGTTGATAAACTTGGCCTTTGCCTCAGCTTCAAAATCTTCCGTGGATTTCCCATTCAACATTTTGGTATAGACCTCATACTTCATGAGTTTATCTGTCAAACCTTCTCCTGTTTCTTCTCCTTTAATATCTCCGTGATGGGGATCATAGGAAGTGATGATTGCGCACTGCTTGAAATTATTACTCTGGAAAAGCTCATAGTATTTGCATGCCTGATGTACCGAGCTGGATACTAGCATGGCATTCCCTTCACCAGTTTTTAACCTGGGTTTTGTTTCAAAATCAAAAATGATATCCGATACTATTTTTTCGAGCCTGGACTTAGAACCCAGCACCTTTTGCATCGTACCCCAGCGCTTTTTCAATTCCACCTTGGCAACATCTGTAAGACCTGCTGTTTTGGCATCAAACCACTCATCAATCTTATTTTGGTCAGTGACAAATTGCTCCACATCTCTGGCCTCATATAATAAGTCTAGCACCACTCCATCTTCTACTGCCTCATCAAACTTATAGGGATTCCCTATGTAAGGCCCAAAAATTTCAATGGATTTCTGTTTGTCCTTTTTGAGTAAGGGTGTCCCTGTAAATCCAATAAACAAAGCATCTGGTAAGATCATCTTCATGGCATCATGCAGCTTTCCAGACTGGGTACGGTGACATTCGTCTACAAAAACATAGATATCCCCCTTTGCCCTAAAATCACCACCTAAATTGGCTTTTACCTCTTCAATAAATGAATCAAAATCACCATCCTCAGCATTTCTACCAAACTTATGAACAAGGCTGCAAACCAACATTTCTGTCTTATGATTTAACACATTGATTAAATCCCGACCACTTTTAGTCCGATATATTTTTTCATCAATACCTGTAAAAAGCTTATCTATTTGATCGTCCAGTTCCTCCCTATCCGTAATGATAAGGATTCTGCTATCTCTTACATTCTCTCGAATCCACTTGGCTAGCCAAACCATGGTTAATGATTTACCAGAACCTTGAGTGTGCCATAAAAT
>NZ_JAPEIB010000067.1:0-6039 GCF_028823735.1 Algoriphagus sp. NF | reverse complement strand
TTTTTAATCCAGAAGGCGAATTTCTGAATACCATAAAATATAACCCTAAAAAGACTCTTAAACGAGCAAGTGATGTAGCACACCATGACTTTCAATCATTTGAATTGATACAGGAAGAATACCAAAAGCTATTAGAGCAAATACAATTCGGTCCTATTATTTGGGATAATTTTAATAATAAATATTATCGATTATCAGCAAGCAGAACATTCAATGAAAGAAAAGAAGAAGATGCATTACTTCCTGAACTAAAAGAGGTCAAGGTGTTTTTGTCAGTTTTTGATTCTGAATTTAACCTTATTGCTGAAGTAAAAATTGATGAGTTAAATGACGAACGAGTAAAATACTTCGCTAAGGATGGAAAGCTTTGGGTAGCTCAGAATTTTAACGACGAACTTTGTTTTTTAATTATTGATTTATTAGATCCTAAATAATCATATTGAAAACCTTCCCCCACTACAAACAACCCGACTCCAAAGACTGTGGACCTACTTGCTTACGAATCATTGCTAAACACTATGGCAAGCTGATCTCTCTGAAGGAAATCCGGGAAATATCGGAAACGACACGGGAAGGAAGTAGCTTATTGAAGCTCAGTGATGCGGCGGAGGCAATGGGGTTTAAGACCATAGGTGCCAAGTTAAGTTTCGAAAAGCTTAAACAAGCGCCCTTGCCTCTTATTGTCCATTGGGATAAGCAGCACTTTGTGGTGGTGTATCGAATCAGAAAAGATACCGTCTATATCTCTGATCCTGCCTATGGTTTGATCTCATATTCCAAGGGAGAGTTTATCTCTCATTGGATCGGAAATAATGCCGATGGGCACACGCAAGAAGGAGTTACACTCCTGCTCGAACCTACTCCCGCTTTCCGAAAAATGAAATGGGAGGAAAAAGAAAAACGATCGCTTGGTTTCCTCTTCAGCTACCTCTTCCAATATAAAAATCTGATTGCGCAGTTGGCTATCGGGCTGCTGGTAGGAAGTTTGTTGCAGTTGATATTCCCTTTCCTGACACAAAGTATTGTGGATGTAGGAATACAAAACCAGGATATTGGTTTTATTTATTTGATTCTTTTTGCGCAAATCATGCTGTTTTTGGGCAGAATAAGTGTGGAAGTGCTTCGAAGCTGGATTTTGCTGCACCTGACTACTCGGATTAATATTTCGCTGGTCTCGGATTTTTTCATCAAGCTGATGAATCTGCCCATTTCCTATTTTGATACCCGGATGACTGGTGACATCATGCAGCGAATCGGAGATCATCGAAGGATAGAGAGTCTCCTGACAGGAACCACGCTCAATACCTTGTTTTCTTTCTTCAATCTGATAGTTTTCGGAGTTGTTCTGGTCTATTATAGTTTGACGATTTTTTTAATCTTTCTCGGCGGAAGTGTGATGTACCTTGCATGGGTACTGTTTTTTATGAAGCGAAGGAGAGAACTTGATTATAAGCGCTTTGCTCAGTTGAGTCAGGAACAAAGCACTGTGATCGAGCTGATCAATGGCATGCAGGAAATTAAAATGCACAATGCCGAGAAGCAGAAACGCTGGACTTGGGAATTTGTACAGGCTAGACTGTTTCAGGTATCTATTCAGTCTTTATCACTCGAGCAGACCCAGCAGGTAGGTTCCTCTGTCATCAACGAGCTCAAAAATATCCTGATCACCTTTACTTCTGCCGTACTCGTGATCGAGGGAAATCTGACCTTAGGCATGATGCTGGCCCTTCAATACATCATTGGTCAGTTGAATAGCCCCATCAGTGAATTAGTAGGATTTGTTCGATCTTTTCAGGATGCTAGCATCAGCCTCGACCGACTCAATGAAATCCATGAGAAAGAAGATGAAGAAAATTCTGAAAAACAGCTCGTCAGAACTCTAGACTCGGCTGAATCCATAGAGGTCAACGAACTTTCCTTTCGCTATGTCGGTGCAGAGGAAGCTGTATTGACTGGAATTAACCTACGCATCCAGCCCAAAAAAGTCACAGCCATCGTGGGTGCAAGCGGTAGCGGCAAGACCACTTTAATGAAACTGTTGCTTAAATTCTATGAGCCTAGCTCCGGGGAAATCCGCTACGGGCAGCATGATCTAAAAACTGTCAGTGCTAAAAGCTGGAGGGAACAGTGTGGGGTGGTCATGCAGGAAGGTTATGTGTTTAACGACACCATTGCAGCCAATATCGCAGTGGGTCAGGACAGCATAGATCAGAAAAGGTTACTTGAAGCTGCCCGAATTGCCAATATTCTGGAGTTTATTCAGTCTTTACCGCTTGGGTTCAATACCAAGATCGGAAATGAAGGAGTAGGAATGAGTACAGGGCAGAAGCAGCGCCTCTTTATAGCCAGAGCTATTTACAAAAATCCGGCTATGCTCTTTTTTGACGAAGCTACCTCGGCTTTGGACGCAAAAAATGAACGCGAGGTCATGGAAAACCTCCAAAAGTTTATGCAAGGAAAAACGGTTTTTATTATTGCCCACCGATTGAGCACAGTTCGCAATGCCGATCAGATTATTGTAATTGATCAGGGTAAGATCGTCGAACAGGGGCCCCATATAGAATTGGTTCATGCCAAAGGCATCTATTACGATCTGGTAAAAAATCAGTTGGAACTGGAAAAAATTAATTCAAACTGACTATGCCTGTAACGAGCCAAAGCGATAACCTTCACCTTCGGTCCGAAGAGGTTCAGGAGATTATTTCCCGGCCTCCGGCCTGGTTGATCCGATGGGGAATTACTTTGATATTCATCCTACTTTCTATTTTGATTGGATTATCCTTTTTGATTCGATATCCTGATTTTGTGGAAGCCAAAGTGTTGGTGACCACTGCTGACCCTACAGAACGAATAGCTGCCCGTTTTACTGGACAGATAGAACACCTTTTTATCAAAAATGGAGAACAGGTAAAAAGTGGGCAGCCCTTAGCAGGCATCAAGAGTACTGCTAAGTTGGAAGATGTATTGTTTTTGAGATCTACCCTAGAAAAAGAACCCTTTGAGAAGGAAAATGACTATTTATTTCCTGTTGAATCTCTTTCAGAATTGGTTTTAGGAGAGGTTGGATTACCGTTTTTGGATTTTGAAAGGAGTTATTTGGAGTACCGATTGATCAGGGAGCTAAAGCCTTTTTCGGGACAGTTGGAAGGTGCCAAGGCGTCCATTGAAGAAATTAAAAAAAGGATAAGCAGTCAACAATCCCAAAAGGAAATACTTAACAGAAGACTTTCATTAGCCAAAATCGACTACGAACGTAACAGAAACCTCCATCAGCAAGGGGTCATTGCAGACAAGGATTTTGAATTAAAAGAAATGGAATATTTGCAGATGGAAGAACAAGTGAACCTTATGGCCATATCCATTTCCCAATTACAGGAAGCACTGAATTCGGCTTATCAGACAATCAAGAACACCAATATCAATCGGGAGGAAGAGGAAGCCCGGTCATTGAAAGCCCTGATTCAATCCTATCAAGGACTTAAGCGGAGTTTACGGGATTGGGAATATTTGTATCTGATGAAATCTTCCATTAATGGTATAGTCAGTTTCCAAAAAGTTTGGGGTGCCAATCAGCAGGTCAATTCAGGGGAACTCGTCTTTACCGTATTGCCGGACAATAAATCAGAACTTATCGGAGCCATGAATATTACGGCTCAAAACGCCGGAAAAGTGAGCATAGACCAAAAGGTCTTAATCAAATTGGACAATTATCCTTTTCAGGAATATGGGGCTTTGATCGGAAGGATCTCCAGCATTTCGGTGTCTCCTGACGAAGAATTCAACTACTTGATTTATGCCAAACTACCCCAAGGAACAATGACCTCCTTCAATAGAGAAATCCCATTCAATCAGGAACTGCTGGGCAATGCTGAAATCATCACCGAAGAACTAAGTGTGGCAGAGCGCTTATTTTTCAAGTTTAGGTCAATAACGATAAATTAGATGAAGATTGTTCACACTTTTTGGATTGATAAGGGTAAAGACCCCTTGAAAGATAGTTTTGGTTGGTGCAGTGCTCCGTATCATGTGATGAGTTGGGCGCTGAGTTGCCTACAGCTTCATCAATTTTACGAAGATCTAGAGTTGATCACCGATAGTAAAGGCAAAGAGTTGTTGATTGACCAATTGAAATTGCCGTATAAAAAGGTAAGGGTTGAACTGGATGACTTAGATTTAGTTCAGATTCCCGGCTTATGGGTGATGAAAAAAATATATTCCTATACCCTCCATGTAGAACCTTTCCTTAATGTGGACGGGGATGTTTTTGTTTATGCCCCATTTCCTAAGGAACTTATTTCCGGCCAACTGATGGCCCAGAACATCGAGCAAGATTTTGATTATTACAAAGAGTTGGTCGGGCTCGTCGGCGATTCTTTTCCACTTGTTCCAAAGCCGATTAAAGACCAAATCGACAAGGGAAAGGAAATCAAGGCTAGTAATGCCGGGATATTTGGGGGAAATAATTATGCATTTTTCAAAGATTATTTTCAGGTGGTTGAGCAGTTTATAACCAACAATCAAAAACTGATTAAATCTTTAAGTCCTTCCCAAATGGTAAATTTCAATGCGGTGGTGGAGCAGTATATTTTCCATTGCCTGAGTAGTGATCAAGGTATTGCGGTGAATTACCTATTAGACACTGTTTACGATCCTTCTTTTTTTGAATCTTTTGCCAATTTCCATCACTTGCCTGATCGTATTACTTTTATGCATGCCTTAGGAGATTACAAGAAAAACGGTTGGGTTTGTAACCAATTAGCGCATCGATTACGACTGGATTATCCCGAATACTTTGCGAGGGTAATGAATCTCTTTGAAAAAGATGAATTAGCGTCTTCTGAAAAAACAGTTCCCTACGCATCAAGAGATCTTCCAATTAACCCTAAAAAATTTGCTACTAACTATCTATCAAAACCCGAAACCCAGCAATTTTACAGAACAGATCAAATCCTTTCTGCCATCTGTGAAAAAGAAGGCATTTCCTTGGATAGGGATAAATTCACCATTTCTGAATTGAAAGAGGATTTGGGCAGAAAATTGACCGATCCGCATACCCTCAGGGTTTTGGATGATGTGTATGAGTTTGAGCAAGAGAAGCTTAGATTAATCGAATTATTTCATAAGGAAAACTCAGAAATGGGTGATGAGTTTCCAGCCATTCAATCTGCCAATCAGGTGCTGACGAATAAAGGCTGGCAAGAAATGGCCGAGCTTAAATTGGCTCCAAATTGCAAATCAATCCTCTCTGAATGGGATTGGTCTCAAAATTCCGTGTTGTTCACTCGGGTCAAAATCAATCCCATTGAAAACAATCTCTTACTTCCTCCTCATTATTATCAAACGATACTGCTTTGGGACAGGCATCATCAGAAAGTCATCGAATATCTATTAGGACCTATTGGATCCTATCTTTTGTCTATCATTAAAGAAGAGGACTATACCCGAGTTAGTGAGTTGGTGAAGAAAGTGTGTATATTTTTTGAATTAATAGATGAAAAACGAATTATGGAAATGATGGATGAAGAGATTCGCTTTTTAGCTTACAGCGGAGTGATCCATCTTAGGGAAATCAAGAATATCTAATTCAGTAAAAACTTACTGAAAATTAGAAATATCTTACTAGGTATTGGCTATATAAGCAAATAAATTAGGATCTAATGATCGGAAGTACCGATCGAATCTTTTAACCATAATTACTAAATTTTATGAAAAAGTTAAGCTTAGACATGCTCCGACTCAGCACCAATGAGGTTTTGGAAAGAGGTCAGATGGCGAAAGTAAAGGGTGGAAATTGGGCTTACTGGCATTGCTCATGTGGTGGAGGTCCACAATTCACAGTCTTTACAGATTCGGATGACCCGACAGAATTGACCCTATGTCAGCCTGCAGTAGCTGTCTGTACACCAGCACCAACTATCGGGTAAAAGTAGAAATCAAGGCTTAATATAGTCAGCCTTGATTTCCTTCTTTTTACTTTTAATTTCTAATATGACTCTTCGGAATCCTACACGTAGCCAAATATTCTTAGACAGCTAGTGA
>NZ_JAPEIB010000066.1:0-7370 GCF_028823735.1 Algoriphagus sp. NF | reverse complement strand
TTTCTTAACAAATCACAACCGCAACCTTTTTTTACTTTGTCAAGTAAGTGGTTGAGGATAAAGCAGGAATAGATCAAACTTTTTTTTACCCAATCAAAAACCCTGAAGATTAAAATCGAAAACCCGGCGAATTGGACATTTTTCGCTTGGCTGGATTTGGGGAAAGCAAATAGCGAATCGATATCTCATGAGCACCTCCGGTAGCAGTTTGACCCAACTTAGAAATCAAAAAATCATAACTATATCCAATTTCAATTCCCGACTCAAGACTAATTCCAACCAAGGCAACAATGGACTCACTATTCGGAAGTTGATATTTTGTCGGAAGACCTCGATACCAAACACCAAGGATTAGCGGCTCGAAATAAAACTCTGTCCCTATATCCAATTGAGAAAATGCTCCCTGACTTTTATAATTAAAAGCAAAAGCCAGACTACGTTCTTGATCCGTGTTGTTGAAAAAATCATTGATATCACCTGGAGCCAAATCAAATCGTATCCCACCATGGGCGTTAAACCTGATTGGTAGCGTATTACTCTCTACATCCAAATAACTGATCGGCGGTTCGAGCAAATGGAAAGCCGAAAAACCAAACCAATAACGCTCTCCATAAGCCAAAATACCCGCATGAGCATCAAAAGCCCGTAATCGACTATCCCCCTCAAATCCCTCTCCGGGAGCCCCGACAATTAGTCCCCGATCAATATCTAGCTGCGTTCCTAAAATGATATCATCAAAAAGAGCATCTCGGGAATAGAAACTACCCTGCATTCCAAATTGTAAAAAGTCAGATTCGGATAGTCGCAGACGATATGAATAAACCAGCCCAGCCTCCATTACCTGACTTTGAAGGAAACTTTCTCTAGAACCAGTAAAGATCAATCCAAACCCGCTGTTAATTTCTTCTTTGAAAAAATCGGCGTAAGCAGTGTAGGAAATAAAGCTTTCGTCCAAACCGGGCCATTGATTCCTGAAGTTCGCTCCAAGGCGTGTTTGATCTGTGCTGCCTGCAAAGGCCGGATTCAAATACAAAGGATTTGCATAGAATTGTGAATACTGAACATCTTGGCCTTTTGCAAAAAAGCTAATGAAGATAAACGCAAGGAAAATCCAATCTCGATGTCTCATCTTATTAATCGGAATTTTCCTGTCTCAGTAATTGATTCTCCTTCTACCGTTTCAGCATTGATCCTAAAGATATAAAGGCCCGCGTCCAAAAGCTTTCCCTCTAGGGTTCCATCCCAACCAGGCCCCTGCAATTCATTTGATCGGAAGAGCAACTCACCCCAACTATTAAAGATCATCAAATCGACAGCTACCAAGCCTTTGTACTTGGGAGTGAAAGTTTTGTTTTCATCCGCATTCGGTGTGAAGCCGGTGGGTGACATTATTCGGTAGCTTTTGGTAATCAAAACTGTCTTTTGGAAAGATTCTTGGCAACCATACTGGTCCGTAATTGTCAATACAACCTGAAACTCACCCTTTTTTCCAAAAACATGAATGGGGTTCTGCTCCGTGGATGTACTTCCATCACCAAAGTCCCAAGACCATTCAACCGCTCTTTCATCAGCTAGCTCGGTAAAAGCAATCGGATCGTCAGCAAAAATACCCCCGCTCTCATCATCTCTGATATCCGTTCCCTCCACTACAAAGTCAAAATCTACGGTAAGGGGAATTAATTGGATAAATACCTCCACCTCTGTTGACTGACTATTGTAACATTCAAAACCTTTTGGTTTTGCAGTCAACTCGTAAATACCTCCTTGCGGAACTTGCTCGATCTCTTCATTGAATAATTCTAGACCGTTTCCTGTCAGTCGATAATCATATTCATCTGGGTCATAATTCAACAAAAAATCAAAAACATTTACCGGTTCATTTATTTCACATCCTATGACCGTCCCGGACATTTGCAAGGAAGGATATTCAGGGAAAAGCACTTGTACTTGATTAGACTTAGCAGGGCAATTCTTTCGATTATATGCCCAAATCTCATAAAGGCCAGGTTCAAAAACATCCAAATTCGCAGCCGTCTCTCCTTCGAGCAAAGCGCCATCTTTGTACCATTCGTAGCGCTGATAGGCTTCATCTCCTTCGGAAACAAAAACGACACTTTCACCTGGACAAAGATTAAAAGACTCTTCAATTGGGCTTTCAACCCCTTCGGCAAAAATTCTGACCGGAGCAGGTGACTCCTGAATATTCAAAGTAATCTTATTTCCCGATGATGCTTTACCATAATTATCTGTGATCGTATAAAAGACTTCTACCTGTTGATCTCTTGTACCCGGATTGGGGAAAAAAGTATATGAGCCGGCCTCTCCTGCACGAATCGTCCCTTGCGGTAGTACCAAAACCTGATTTTCTTCTAGGCATTTTCCTTGATTGCACACATCAGAACTATTCTCCTGAATATCCTCCAGCTTTTCAAAAAACTGCAAACAACGAATCTGAGAATCCTGATTGGGAAGCACTACCTCTTCATCCGTAATGAAATACTGGTTTTCTTGACCTTCACAAGACGCCACATCTTCAAAGTCCACTCCTTGCGGATCAACAAGATCATCATCTGCTGATACTTCTATCACTAGATTTCTGATTTCATGGAAGTTGGTAAATCCACCTGTAGAAGCTGAAAATCCGATTTTCAATTCTTTTGGTGGTTGGAAAGCATAGGCTCGATCAAAAATCGCGACCATCCGGGGGTTATTTGTCTCTGTCGTGACCATCATGTCAACTTTAAATTGATAGCCAACACCTTGCTCTACAGGCTGTAAATCTATAAACACTTTCCGATACCCTACTTGATTGGGATCTGTGACACGTTGTGTACCGGTTCCTCCTGAACTGATTTCAAAAGTTCTTTCCGGGCTTAATCCTAAATTGCCTGCGTCAAGTGTTCTTCTGCCTATAATGAAAGGATAACCTGACAATCCATTCCCGGGACCCCGCACCACAACTGTGTTTGGAACTAGTGCATCACCGACGCCGGGAAATCCTCCATTTTTTCCTTCAGCAGTATTTCCAAAGTTCCCAAACTCATCAAAGCCAATTCCCATATAGGCATTGGTAAGTCCAGGTTCATTGTTTCGCTGTGCATAGCCAAGGGATCCTCCAAATCCTCCTGGAGCAAAATTTTGAGTCGCAGCATCAAATAAAAAAACAGCTAGGCCATCTGCACGATTTGCAATATCTCCCCCGTAGCTAAAATATTCGAATTCAACCTTAATACCATAAACAGAAGGAAAAGGAACATCAATATAAACATAGCCTCGCTGCTCCGTCTGATTGTTGGTAAGCCTCAAAACCCCATCAACCAAAACTGCATCACCTCCAAAAACTGTATTAGCTTGAGTAGAGCTCGTCTGAAAAGTCTCACAATAGGGAAAGCCAAACTGCCCCTGAGCTTTAAGTGAAATTAAAAATAAAATAATGAATGCTATCCTTCTCAATCCTTCAACTTTCTGCTAAAATAAGAACCCCCTCGGTGAAAACTAAAAAAGCCCCGAAGTTTTCACCTCGAGGCCTTCATTTTTTTCTTAGATCAACGAAGAATCGTCTGCATTCTATCCGGCCCTACCGAAACTAATCGAATAGGAACCTGTAATTCATTTTCCAAGTAAGACACATAGCCTTTCAGTTCGGCCGGAAAATCATCGTATGATCTCACCTCATCCAAGCCACAATTCCACCCAGGCAAAGTCTTGTAGATCGGTGTGGCCTCGATGTCTGAAATCTCGAAGGTCAATTTATCTACCACGCTACCATCCTTCAACTGATAATGGGTACAAACTTGGATTTCCTCAAAGATATTCAGCACGTCAGCTTTCATCATAAATAGCTGCGTAACGCCATTGATCATGATGGAGTATTTCAAGGCTGGAAGATCCAACCATCCACAGCGACGAGGCCTTCCAGTAGTGCTTCCAAATTCATTTCCCTCCTTACGCATAGCCTCTCCAGTATCATCAAAAAGCTCTGTAGGAAACGGTCCACTTCCTACGCGAGTGCAATAGGCTTTGAAAATACCGAAAACCTCACCAATCCGAGATGGAGCTACCCCCAAACCAGAACAAGCTCCTGCCGTCATGGTACTGCTACTAGTCACGAATGGATAGGAACCAAAATCTATATCAAGTAGTGAACCTTGGGCTCCTTCTGCCAAAATCTTTTTACCTCCTGAAAGCGCCTCATTAACCACATATTCACTGTCAATCAGATTCAGGCTTTTGACGAAAGCGATCGCCTCAAAAAAGCTTTTCTCCAATTCCGGCAATTCATCCAGAGGAAAATCATAGAAGGATAAAATGGTCCTATGTTTTTCAAGAAGCGTTTGGTATTTATCATTAAAATCGGGACTTAAAATATCCCCAATCCGAAGTGCAGATCGACCAATTTTATCTTGATAGGTTGGGCCGATTCCTTTAAGAGTAGACCCGATCTTTTTATCTCCCTTGGACTTCTCGTAGGCCGCATCTAATAATTTATGCGTGGGAACGATGATTGTTGCCTTTTTGGAGACGACCAGGTTTTTCATATAATCTATCGAAAACTTCCCAAGTCCTTCGATCTCTTTCTTTAGGATTACCGGGTCTAATACCACTCCATTTCCAATGATATTCAATATCTGCGAGCGGAAAATACCTGATGGAATCTGATGAAGAACGTGCTTGATCCCGTCAAACTCCAAGGTATGCCCTGCATTGGGCCCACCTTGAAATCTAGCAACGATTTCATATTCAGGAGCCAAAACATCCACAATTTTACCTTTACCCTCATCTCCCCATTGGAGACCGAGCAATACATCCATCTTCATACTGATGCGGGGATTACTTTTCTATCAAAGATTTTTTAAAGGCCGAAATTTGCGATTCAAAGAATCAAAACCAAGTGAAACTTGGGAATAATCATCAAATCATTCAAAATTCCTTGTTAAACTAAAGTGCAGCTCTAAAATCCTCAACCGAATCATAGACTGAAAAAATATTATTCAACTTAGTAATGATCAAAAGTTTTTTGACATGCTCTGAAGGTGCAGTCAGATAAACTTCTCCGCCGGCATTCCGCATTTTTGTCAGCATGGTAATCAGTAAGCCTATCCCTGACGAGCTGATGTAGCGCACCTCTTTAAGATTTACCACAAAAGTTTTAGCGCCTTCCTGTATCGCATCGGATACAATCTCTACGAGCTTAGGCCCCATCTCATCACCTATCAAATCTCCCTGAATGTGTAAATAATGAGCCTTATCGTCTTTTTCTGATTGATAGCTTAGTTTCATGTGTTTATAATTTGTCTTTAAGCGGTCACATAGCCTGTCCCGAGAATCGGGAGAATCGCGCAATTACAGTCATCCCTCTGTGCGGCGGGTACGTCATGCCTGTCTGCCTCAGGCAGGCTCGATTTCATGTGTTTATAATTTGATTTCCAAGGCCACATGGAATCTCGCACAATTTACAATCATCCCAGTGCGTGTCGCTCGCGTCATGCTCGATTTCATCTTTTTATTTAGCATTGTATTCGTTCAGAATATGAATCTCAAAAAAGAAAAGATCTCAAACTGTGTAAAAGAATGTTTGAGATCATCCTTGATTTCATGCTTCTGGACTTGGCCTATTTTCGCAATTCTCCTTGGTACAGTTACCATACAAAATCAATGAATGATGGAGCACCTTGAAGTTCAAGATATCTCCAACGGTATTTTGGATATTTTGGATGCGTGGATCGCAAAATTCCAGAACTTCATTGCAATCGATACAGATCAAATGATCGTGCTGTTTGTATCCGTAGGATTTTTCGAATTGCGCTAAATTCTTCCCAAACTGATGCTTGGTCACCAAATCACATTCAACCAGTAGATCTAAGGTATTATAAACCGTAGCCCGACTGACCCGATAATTTTTATTTTTCATGCTGATGTAGAGCCCTTCTACATCAAAATGACCGGACCGACTGTATATTTCCTCTAAAATCGCATATCGCTCGGGTGTTTTTCGAAGCTTTTGATTCTCCAGATAGGCCGTAAATATTCTCTTGACTTCCTCGAAATGTGCGGTATTCAAAGACATTTATTTATTTTTTTGTCAAATATAACCCATGAAGCGGAGAATTAATTCACTCTAATCAAATCGAGTTACCTTAATGATCCCTTCAACCTCTTTGAGATTTTTCACTAAGGTCTCCAAATGCTCCGTACTGTGAACGTACAGCTTGATGGTACCCTCAAAAATCCCCGCATCTGAATCTACAGTAATAGATCGCATATTTACTTTCAATTCACTAGAAATCACTTTGGTTACATCATTAATCAATCCTACCCGATCTGTACCAACGATATGAAGCCCTGCCAAAAAGGCTATTTCCTTTTGGCTGGTCCACCGAGCTTTGATCACACGGTTTCCATGATTTGAAAGCAGCTCTAAGGCATTCGGACAGGATGTTCGGTGAATTTTGATTCCTTCATTTACCGTAACAAAGCCAAATACATCATCCCCGGGAATTGGATTGCAACACTTGGCCAAAATATAATCAACCACATCCATATCCTCCCCGATCAACAACTGGTCATGATCTGGCCCTTTAAGGCTCTTGATCTCCTTTGTGAAGGTTGATTCATCCCGGACTTTCTCCTGAATAGCTTTATGCTTTAACTTTTGATTTTCTCGGAAATCTTTGAAGGATTTGATCGTAGTTGGATCAATAATCCCCTTTCCAACCTTATAATAAAAGTCGTTGGCTGTCTTTAATTCAAAATAAGCGCGAAGTTTTTCCACTGTCTCTGAGCTAAACTCCATTTTCATTTGCTTCAGCTTTCGCTGCACAATTTCTCTTCCATCTACAATTGCAGATTTTTTCTCTTCTCGGAGTGCATCTTTAATTTTAGCTTTTGCTCGCGAGGTGACTACATGATTGAGCCAATCTTCTGAAGGCTTTTGCTTATTTGATGTAAGAATTTCAACCTGATCCCCATTTTTTAGTTTATGAGTGATCGGCACTAGCTTTTGGTTGACTTTTGCTCCGATACATCTGGCTCCCACCTCTGTGTGAATTTCAAATGCAAAGTCCAAAGCAGTAGAGCCAAAAGCCAGCACTTTCAAATCTCCCTTAGGGGTAAAAACAAAAACCTCTTCCTGGAAAAGATTCCCCCTGAAATCATCCATAAACTCTATGGCATTTCCTTCATTGGATTCGAGCATGCTTCTCACTTGGGTAATCCATTCGTCCAAACCTGATGTAGTCTTACCGGGTGCATCTTTTTCTTTGTATTTCCAATGAGCCGCATAACCTCGCTCTGCAATTTCATCCATCCGTTTTGTACGAATCTGCACTTCCACCCACTGACCGAGATTACTCATGACAGTTGTATGAAGG
>NZ_JAPEIB010000065.1:0-9436 GCF_028823735.1 Algoriphagus sp. NF | reverse complement strand
CGAAGAAGGTCTAGCTGAGCGCAAGAAAGAAAAAGAAGAAGCTAAACTTACCGAATGTCTTCAAAATTTCTGGCTCTCCAGCTAGCTACTATCAATTTGACTTTGACGGAGAAGAGATACTCCGATTTATCCGCTTCTATCAGATGTCTTCTTTTCATCAAAATCTCGGACTGAAGCTGGCCACTGTTCATAAGGATAATCTTGATTTATCCCGCAGTCAATGGTCATGGGAAAGAGGAGATGGAAAAGTGCTATTCCTTGAAAACTTCGGGTACCCCCAATTATGGAAGATCGACAATATAAATGAGTTAAAAAACATGATTAAATAATCTTTGTACAATCACCTTAATCTAGCCTTAACAGTCCTAAACGCATTGTCAAGGTTACAAAATGCAAAAAATAGTATATAAAAAAAGTTAGTAGAAATTGGATTAAAATGAGTACCAAAACTACTCGTTTTTATATCTTTGAACTGTCAAAACAGGCCAAATAATGGCAAGGTTTTGGCTTTTTGACCCCCAAAATAACTGTAAATCAGTCTTTTTTTACCCGCTAAGACCCAGAAAAGAAGAAATATCGAGGAAGAAGCTACGGGAATCTCTTTTTAAGGATTTATTTCAAACCGCTTTTTCACATCGATTTTTTTCCGGATTGGGACTGAAAGGGCGAAGCTTTAGGTCGACTACTGTGTTTCGGTCCTGAAAAGGTTTCTAGGTTGAAATATAATGTGTAATCCCTTTTTTGATATTGTTAAACGTTCATGGTTCAACGTTAAAAGATTAAGTGCTTTTTTTATAAGTGAGAATCCAATAACCCAAAACGTAGAACACAGAACGCAGAACCTCTCCTGCCTGCCTTGGCGGAAGGCCAAAACGCCGAATCCTTAACTCTCTATTTATGAAAAGAGGAATAATTGTTTCCGGTTACTTCAATCCCTTGCACAAAGGGCACATTGAATATTTTAACCATTCCAAAGCTGTAGGAGATGAGTTGATTGTGATCGTAAACAATGATCATCAGCGCAAGCTTAAGGGCTCAGCAGAGTTTCAGTTGGAGGATGAACGCCTGTTTATCGTATCGAATATCAAATCAGTGGACCGGGTATATCTTTCCATCGATCAGGACAGAACAGTCTGCGAAACGATCCGGAAAATTCATCAAGAATTGGGAGATCGCTACCAACTCGCCTTTGCCAATGGTGGGGATCAGAATAATCAGTCCATCCCGGAAGTACCCGTTT
The DNA here is from genome assembly GCF_028823735.1 of Algoriphagus sp. NF. Taxonomy (NCBI): domain Bacteria; kingdom Pseudomonadati; phylum Bacteroidota; class Cytophagia; order Cytophagales; family Cyclobacteriaceae; genus Algoriphagus; species Algoriphagus sp. NF. The sequence goes on along the minus strand of NZ_JAPEIB010000065.1, from coordinate 8,196 downwards.
GCCAGGAATTAGGCATCGAACTCTTGGATGGAATGGGAGAGAAGATTCAGTCGAGTTCGTGGTTGCTTCGCAGTTAAAGGTTCAAGGTTCAATGTTCAACGTTGTTAACCTCGAGCCTCGCCTGCCCCCTGTTTCGGGAACCCCGAACATCGAACCCCGAACATCGAACCCAAAACCTCTTTACTCCTCGATTCCTCAGAGCTATAAGTTCCAACTTGGGTCTGCTCATAATTAAGAAATTGACTTGAAAAAGATTCTCCGCAGCATTCTTCCAAAAAACCTAATCCAGGATTTAAGCTTTTTCAGGGACTATAGTCTCTTTCCTGAAAAGTACAAAAGCAAATACGCTCTTCAATCATTTTCACAGGAAGGGGAGGATGTGCTTTTGAAAAGAATCTTTGATATCAGAAAGAAGTATCGTGGTTTCTATGTAGATGTAGGTGCCCATCATCCTTACCGATATTCAAATACCTATTTATTCTATCTTAAGGGCTGGTCGGGAATCAATATAGATGCCATGCCCAATAGTATGAAGGCATTTAATAAAGTGAGGGCTAGGGATATCAACTTAGAAATTCCTATTTCCGATCAAAAGCAGGTTTTGACTTATTATGCTTTTAATGAGCCAGCCTTGAATGGTTTTTCAAAGGAGATTTCTGAAAAAAGAGACGGTCAGGATCATTTTAAGCTATTGTTTACCAAGGATATCCAAACAGCCACCCTCGAGGAAATACTCGATCAATACCTGCCGAAAAATCAAGAAATCGATTTCCTCACCGTAGATGTTGAGGGATTGGATTTTGAGGTGATTCGCTCTATTAACTTGGAAAAGTACAAACCCAAAGTTATCCTAGCTGAAATATTGAGAAACTCACTTTCAAATCTCGATCAAAATCCCATGCTAGGGTACTTGGAAGAATATGGTTACTCCGTCCTTGCCAAAACGGTGAATACCGCCTTTTTCATACATAAAGATTTTAAATAGTCGAACAAGGAAAGCGGAACAGATTGATCATTCTGACCCGCTGAAGCTGGAACCCTGAACCCCGGACCCAAAACCCTTAACAATTAACCTTTAACTGAAACAACTTGAACCTTAACCCACATACCCGCATCTACATCGCCGGCCACCGAGGTATGGTAGGTTCTGCCATCTGGAGAAAGTTGGAAGCGGAAGGTTATACCAATTTGATTGGCAAAACTTCCACCGAACTGGACCTCAGAAATCAGGCGGCTGTTAGAGAGTTTTTCGAAAAGGAACAACCTGAGGTGGTTATCGATGCAGCAGCTCGGGTAGGAGGGATATTGGCCAATAATGAGCATCCCTATCAGTTTTTGATGGAAAATCTTCAGATTCAGAATAATCTGATCGATACGGCCTTTCATGCGGGAGTGGACAAGTTCATCTTTCTAGGTTCTTCTTGTATCTATCCAAAATTAGCACCTCAACCCTTAAAAGAAGAATACCTGCTTACCGCTCCCTTGGAACCAACCAATGAGTGGTATGCCATAGCCAAAATTGCTGGAGTAAAGGCTTGTGAAGCAATTCGAAAGCAATATGGAAAGGATTACATCTCTTTGATGCCCACTAACCTCTATGGCCCTTTTGATAATTTCGACCTTAAAACTTCCCATGTTTTGCCAGCTATGATTCGGAAGTTTCATGATGCGAAGCTTAAAAGTGAAGAAACGGCGGTTGCCGAGCCTGTCGAGGTATGGGGTTCAGGTAACCCGATGAGGGAGTTTTTGTATGTGGAAGACCTAGCTGAAGCGGTAGTTTTTGCGATGGAGAATAAATTCGCTGATAATCTCTACAATGTGGGAACTGGAAAGGACCTAACCATTCGCGAACTCGCCGAACTTATTCAAAAAATCGTAGGGCATAGCGGAGAAATTATCTGGGATTCTACCAAACCTGATGGTACTCCTCGAAAACTGATGGATGTATCTAAAATGGAGAGGGCTGGCTGGAAAGCGAAAACAAGCTTAGAAGAGGGGATAAAAAGGACTTATGCTTGGTTCCTGGAAAATCAAGAGAGCTATAAAGAAGTGAAATTATAATCAATCCGATTCGATCATCATTACCTTGAAAGTAGCAGTTATACTTACTTGTTTCAATCGAAAAGAAAAAACCAATAGGTGTTTGGAGAATCTTTTTGATCAAATGCTGCCAGAAAATACTGAATTGCAAGTTTTTCTCTGTGATGATGCTTCCTCTGATGGGACTTCAGAAATGCTTGAAAAGAATTTTCCTCAGGTTAGGATCGTAAAAGGTGATGGTTGTCAGTACTGGAATGGAGGGATGAATTTGGCTTGGGAAAAGGCAAAGGAATCGGATCAATTTGACTTCTTCATTTGGCTTAATGATGACACTTACCTGTATCCTTCTGCTATTCTAACGATGTTTGAACAGTATTATGAGCTGGAACGTCCGGGAATAATTGTGGGAGCATGTCAGGATCCTGCTACGGGTGAGTTTTCATTTGGGGGGACTAATGATGATGGCATGGTCGTTCCGAATGGAAGGCCCCAAGAAGTAAAGTTGATCAATGGAAATATAGTCTTAGTCTCTGCTGAGATTGATCAAAAACTGAATGGACTTTCCCCTGATTTTACCCATTATTTTGGGGATTACGATTATGGTCTTCGAGCTCAAGCTGCTGGATTTCCCTGCTACAGCACGGAAAAATATATTGCCACCTGTGAAATTAATTCCATTCCTTATTGGGGAGACTCTAAACTTAGTTTTTCTAAGCGTTGGTTTTTATTCCACAGTGTGAAAGGGATGGCAGCAAAGGAATATTTTCACTTTCTTAGAATCCATGAAGGAATTTTCGTGAGTCTTAAGAAAATTATTTCTGCCTATTTGCGGGTCTTGTTTCCAGATTTATTCCTGACGATTAAGCGCATTTTCTAGGCTTTTGCTACTAAATCAGACCTATCAATGAAGGTACTTTTTGATCCTCAAATATTCTCCATTCAGAAGTACGGAGGCATCTCTAGATATTTTGTCAGGATGGCTGAAGAAATGCAAAATATGGGGGAGGATGTAGCTATTGAAGCAGGATGGCATATCAATTATTATCTGACCGAAAGTAATTCGAAATTGGTCAAGGGTCATTATTTTCATAAATACCCATCGCATAGCATTCGGGCCTTTCGCAAATTAAACAGCTATAAGGGAAGTCTAAGGTCCTTTCTTAGTAGGCCGGACATCATACATGAAACCTATTTTTCCTCAGAGCCAATTATCAAAACCAATAGACCCGTAATTGTGACGGTTTATGATATGATCCAAGAATTGTATTCAGATCAATTTAGGCCAGAAGAATTAGTGACTGTTCCAAAAAAGGCTGCGCTTAAAAGGGCAGACCATATCATTAGTATTTCCCATCAAACTAAGAAAGATTTAATCCGTCTTTTTGACATCGACTCCGAAAAAATTTCTGTGGTCCATCTTGCAGCTGATAAAGCATTGAAAATAGATAAAGTGGAAAGTGAGGGGAATAGACCTTTTATCCTCTATGTGGGCCTTAGGTCTGGGTATAAAAACTTTTCCAATTTTCTAAAGGCATTTGCAAGTTCGGAGAGACTTAAGTCCGAACTGAATATTTACGCTTTTGGAGGTGGAGGTTTCAATCAGCAGGAAAAAGAATTGATCCAATCCTTGGGGCTTTCTTCCAATCAAGTATTACAGGGGGCAGGAACGGACCTGGATTTGGCTAGTCTGTACTCTCAAGCCCATGCTTTTGTTTATCCATCTCTATATGAAGGCTTTGGGATTCCTCCTTTGGAGGCCATGACCTATGGCTGTCCGGTTGTCAGTAGTTATACCAGTTCATTGCCTGAAGTGATAGGAGATGCAGGGCTGACCTTCGATCCATTGAATGTTGAGGAAATGGCCTCTCAATTAGAGAAAGTGGTTTTTGATGAGGACTTAAGGTCCATTTTAATCGAAAAAGGATATCAACGGGTACAGCAGTTTTCTTGGAAAAATACAGCCCTTCAAACCTTAGAAATTTATAAGAATGTTATCTAAGAGAATATATCGTGCCTTGTCGAGAAGGCTTAACCCACCGCAACAAGTCAAAGATGAAACTGCCTTACTCGCGATGGGGAAATTGTTGTCAAATCAACAATGGGGTATGACTTCAACCTCTATAAATGACTACGAGTTTAGAATTTTTAGCCAGTTTGGAGATGATGGGATCATTCAATATTTGATCAAGAACCTCGAGATAAAAAATAAAACTTTTGTAGAGTTTGGAGTAGAGGACTATAAGGAATCAAACACCCGGTTTTTGATGATGAATAATCTGTGGTCAGGCTTTGTCATGGACGGATCCGCTACCTATATGAATTCTCTTCCTTTGCAGCCTTGGTACTGGAAGCATCAATTGCAGCATAAAGCAGCCTTTATCACCTGTGAGAATATCAATGATTTGATGGCAGAAACTGGGTTTTCAGATTTAGGATTACTTCATATCGATATTGACGGCAACGATTACCATGTTTTGGAAGCAATGGATTTTTCAAAATTAAATCCTGCCATCTTAATTATGGAATACAACAGCGTGTTTGGAATGGAAAGGGCCATAAGCATTCCATATAAACCTGATTTCTTCCGTACGGCCGCCCATCATTCAAACCTATATTTTGGAGCATCTCTTCCAGCACTAGAATACTTAGCAGATAAAAAAGGCTATGCATTGATTGGAGGTAATCTGGACGGGAATAATGCATATTTTGTAAGAAAAGACCTGCTAAGCTCAAATGTAAAGGCTTGTTCCTTAGAAGAAGCTTACAGAGAGAGTCAGTTTATGGAAAGCCGGGATGAGAATGGTAACCTGACTTATCTAAGAGGTCAGGAGCGTTTGAAGAAAATTCGAGGCATGGAAGTAGTGAATGTATTGACCGATCAGATAGAGGAACTTTAATAATTGAACTCAATACAAATTTTCTTTTTAAGCATAGTCTAATATTCAAGATTCATTGAAAGCATTAATTATCGGAGTTTCTGGGCAGGATGGTAGCTATTTGGCTGACTTCTTACTGAAAAAAGGCTATGAGGTTTTTGGGACTTCCAGAGATGCCCAGGGAAGTGTTTTTCGAGGATTAAACTTTTTGGGAATCAAAAATGAGGTGCATTTGCTTTCCATGGACCCTGAGGATTTTAGATCTGTATTGGTGGCAATAAAAAAGTCCAAACCTGATGAAATCTACTTTTTGGCAGGTCAGTCATCCGTTGGTTTATCCTTCGAACAGCCAGCAGAGACTATACAAAGCTTTACCATTGGGATTCTGAATGTGCTTGAAGCAGTAAAAATGGAAGCCCGAGGGATTAAAGTTTATCATGCAGGAAGTTCAGAGGCTTTCGGAGATACTGAGGGTGAAGCTGCAAAAGAAACAACCCCATTTAAGCCTAGGAGTCCCTATGCCTTAGCTAAAGCATCCTCAACCTGGCTGGTAGATAATTATCGGGAGGCTTATGATTTATTTGCCTGCACAGGGATTCTTTTTAATCATGAATCTCCTTTGAGACCGGCAAGATTCGTAACTCAAAAAATCATTCAAACTGCCAAAAGGATTTCTGAAGGGTCAGGAGAAAAGCTGGTTTTGGGAAGACTCGATGTGTCCAGAGATTGGGGGTGGGCACCCGAGTATGTAGAAGCTATGTGGCTTATGCTTCAGCAGGACAAAGCGGAAGACTTCATTATTGCAACAGGCAAAAGCCAAAGTTTGGAGGAGTTTGTTTCAAAGACATTTGAAGTTCTGGGGCTACACTGGCAAGAACATGTATCTCAATCACCTGATCTGATGCGTCCCACTGATTTGAGTATATCAAAAGCAGATCCGGAAAAAGCTGGGAAGAAATTGGGCTGGAAAGCTAAAGTAGATATGGAGGGGGTGATAGAAAGAATGCTTAAATGAATGTTATTGCTCGCAGGCTCGCTTGATTTGTTACACGGACCTGCCTGCCGGTAGGCAGGGTTTCACAGAGAAGGCACAGAGTGCTCGCAGGCTCGCTTGATTTGTTTCACTGAGTACCACAGAGGAGGCACGGAGTTACACAGAGTGCTCGCAAGCTCGCTAAAAATTGTAGCACAGAGTTTCACAGAGGAATTTCACAGAGTCTCACAGAGTGCTCGCAGGCTCGCTTATAATTAACCAAGAAGGACACAAAGAACACTAAGGCCTCGCAATCTCGCAGAGTTGATTATAAAAATTAGCAAGGAGTTTTTATGATTCAAGATTTAATTACAGAACAGATTCTGAGATCTTCTTATAAGATCCATTCAAGTCTAGGTCCTGGATTACTCGAATCGGCATATCAGGCTTGTTTGAAATATGAATTAGAAAAAGAAGGGTTAATGGTTGAAGTAGAAAAACCATTACCCTTGATTTATGAAGAGGTTAAATTAGAATGTGGCTATAGAATTGATTTATTGGTTGAAAACCGGGTGATTGTTGAACTTAAGACTGTAGAGAATTTTACTGACGTTCATATTGCCCAAGTGTTAACCTACTTAAAATTGGCAGATAAAAAGGTTGGACTTCTTATAAACTTCAATACTAAAAGCTTAAAGAACGGAATTAAGCGATTATCTCTTTAAAAACTCCATGCTACTTTAATCTATACTCTACTTCCCTCGGATAACACTTAATCTGAAAACAGCATCATAGAAGGCTTCGCAAGTCCTATTCTTTAATTAATCAAAAAAACTCTGTGTTACTCTGTGCCCAACTCAGTGTAACTCTGTGAAACTAATTAGATGAAAACAGCTTTAATTACCGGCATCACCGGCCAAGATGGCTCTTACCTAGCCGAATTACTTTTAGAAAAAGGATACATCGTCCATGGTATCAAACGACGAGCATCTTCCTTCAATACCCAGCGAATCGACCATCTGTATCAGGACCCGCATGAAGGGCATGTGAACTTCCACCTTCATTATGGAGACCTAACGGATTCCACCAATATCATCCGGATCATTCAGGAAGTCCAACCCGATGAAATCTACAACCTCGGGGCTATGTCCCATGTCAAGGTTTCCTTCGATTCTCCGGAATATGTAGCCAATGTGGATGGGATAGGGGCACTTCGACTCTTGGAGGCTGTTCGTATCCTCAAACTGGAGAATAAGACTAGAATTTATCAGGCCTCTACCTCCGAACTCTATGGAGGCATGCCTGAGAATAAAAATGAAAAGGGGTTCTATGATGAGAATTCTCCCTTTTATCCCCGCTCTCCCTATGGGGTAGCCAAGATCTACGGATTTTGGATCACTAAGAATTATCGTGAAGCCTATAACATGTTCGCTTGCAATGGGATTCTCTTTAATCATGAATCCCCGAGAAGAGGCGAGACCTTTGTCACCCGTAAAATCACCATGGCTGCCGCGGCCATTGCGATGGGAAAGCAGGATTGCTTGTATCTAGGTAACCTAGATGCCAAGCGGGACTGGGGACATGCCAAGGACTATGTAAAGGCGATGTGGCTGATCTTACAACAGGATAAACCAGAAGACTATGTCATTGCCACCGGCCAAACCACCAAAGTCCGTGACTTCGTCCAAATGGCCTTCGCACATGTCGGTTTCCATATCCGATGGAGCGGTTCAGGTGTAGAAGAAGTCGGAATTCTGGAGGAAGTGGATGAGCAGAAATACTTTGAGGCAACTGGAAAAGAGTTCGGGGTTCGAGGTTCAGAGTTGACAACCCAGAACTCCGAACTCCGAACTTCGAACTTAAAAACTGGAAACTTGAATATTGGTTCTACATTAATCAAAGTGGATCCGACCTACTTCCGCCCCACCGAAGTCGACCTCCTTATCGGCGACCCTACCAAAGCTAAAACACAACTCGGCTGGGAACCGGAATATGATCTCCAAGGATTGGTAGAGGATATGATGAGGGGGGATTTGGAGTTGTTTAGAATTGTTTAGGAACTTTGTATTATTATTTATGATGTTTAGAACCTTATCTTTTATTTATAATCATCCTTTTAATAGGAAAAATAAAATTGGAGGAATTTTAAGGTTTATTAGATGGCAATTGAATTGCGCCTTAAATCCATATCCGATTCTCTATCCATTAACCGGTAAAACTAAGATACTCGCTTGGAAAGGGTTGACAGGAGTTACAGGTAATATATATTGTGGTTTATTGGAGTTTGAAGATATGGGTTTTCTCCTT
>NZ_JAPEIB010000064.1:0-9601 GCF_028823735.1 Algoriphagus sp. NF | reverse complement strand
GCAAGTGTCTTGACTCGCGATAAGGCCAAAGCAGTAGGAGTAAGTCTGGCACTTTGGATATATTTTTCACTTGTCTACGATGGACTGGTATTGTATGTGATCTACAGCTTTGCAGACTATCCGCTGGAGGAAGCAACTCTGGCAATGGTCTTGCTCAACCCGGTGGATCTAGGTAGAATTCTTATGCTGATGCAGCTGGATATTTCAGCTTTGATGGGCTATACTGGAGCCTTTTTTCAGCAATTTTTCTCTAGTGGATCTGGATTGATCGTCTCCGTATTGGCTCTGCTGATTTGGGTACTGATTCCAAATGTCTTGGCAACCAAAATATTTCAAAAAAGGGATTTCTGATTAGTTCTAGAGCAAAGGGAAAAATCACTTTTCCCTTTGCTTATCAGAAAGAATTCGTTCTCCAGGATGCCTAGCTTTCTACTTCACTCCCAATAGGCGGAAAGGCAAGAGGAAGATATTTCGAATCAAATCGAAAGAGAGATCGAACGCAAAGCCCAAAAGCCGGAAAGGTAGCAGAAGCAGCCATACGATGGGGTACAAAAACAAAGCAATGATGGCGATGGGCCAGCAAATCACAAATAGGATTAACCAAAGGAGAAAGTTTAACATAGAATTTTAATTAACAAGCCAAATGCCAATTAGGTAATTTATTAATTGTCAGTAAATTATAAAAGTAATTTGTCAGATCTTGTCCTGTTTTCGGACAGTCAATCGCCCGCCTGTACATACTCTACTCATTGATTTCTTCCAGTAGTTTTTCGAAAACAGGTGCAGCAGCTCCGCCTCGCCAGGCACTGGAATAGTTGGCTGCCATAAAGATTTTTTTCTCAGGAAAATAAAGGACCTGAGTCCCCCAAAATCCGGAGTGGGTGTAGGCTTTCATTCCATTGATCTCCACCTGATACATTCCCATTTGATAATCCATTCTGGCTTTTTCTGAATAAGTAACTGGTTCTAACATGATAGCTAGGGTCTCAGGGTTTTCGAAGACTTTTCCTTGAAATAGAGCCTGGAAAAAATCCACCAACTCACAGGTAGTTGAAAGGAAACCACCACCTCCAAAATAATCCATCGTAGGACTCCACTCATAGGTGTCCATTCCCTGAAAATACTGATGAATTCGGAGCTGGTCCGTCATGGAGTCTTCTCCTTCGAAGTCTGTTCTTTCCAGTCCCAACTCCTCCAGGCCCAAAAGCTCCTTGAGACCAGCATCCAGGGATTTATTGGTGTATTTTTCGATGATTTCTCCCAAAATCACATAACCCATATCCGAGTAGCTAAACTGATCTCCTGGAGCTCCTACAGGATCGCCCTGTTCTACTCCAAGTTTGATTTGACTTGTTCTACTCCATTGATGGTCAGGTTTTTCCAGAATGGTTTTGAAAAAGTCAGGGGCATTGGTATGATCAAAAAAACCTGCAGAATGCCTTAGGGTCTGCCGAATAGTAATCTGATCAAGCATATAGTCTTCAAACAGGATTTTGGAAAGTTCGGGATCGATATGCTTTGAAATCGGGTCTTCCAAGTTTAATTTACCTTCTTCCATTAATCTTAGAATCCCGGCTGCCACATAGGTTTTAGTAACGCTGGCAATGCGGAATGTCTGATCGGGTCGTAATGGCGATTTGGATTTTTGATCTGCAAAACCAGCAGCTCCAGACCAAGAGAACTGCTCATCTTCGGATTGAATGCAGACTGATATCCCAGGTAGGTTTTCACTGAGTTCTTTTTCAAGAATAGACTGAAAATCTTGGCCAAAGGCGTTGGATACCAATAAAAAACAAAGGGATAAACTGAAATAAAATCTCATTGTTGGGCAGTTAAGTAATTCTCCTTTTTTGAACGAATTTTCCCAGCCTTCCTAACGCAACTTTCATTTCTGATGGGTGAATGCTTGTAATCACCGCCCGATACCATCCTTTCTGAGAGTGACCAAATCCATGGGAAGGAGTCAATAAAATGCCCGTTTGCTGATAGATTTCCAGCCAAAGCTTCTCTTCTCCAGCTTCACTCTTTTCTTCCAAAAACTCGGAAAGATCCATCCAAACGAATAGGCTCCCCCTAGAAGGATTGTATTGAATTTCAAGCTTTTTCAATCCTCTTGTAAAAGCCAGATAGGCTTCAGTCAGCAGCTTTTGAAAATCCTTGAAATAGGTTGAAAGAAAAGTGTGATCCTTCAGGACCTCTTGCATCACCCATTGTGTGTAGTTAGAAATAGAATGACCCAAACCGGCATTTCGATAGGCTTGGATCAAATCCATATTGTGTGAGTGAAGGAGGCCTATTCGAAATCCCGATACGCCAAAATCCTTAGAAAAGGAATACCAGAAATGCAGGAAAGGGCTTTTGAACTCTTCCATGATTTTGCCAAAGGAAACAAACTGCGTAGGTTGCTCATACTCAGACTTGAGATCAGGATGTGTGATATCTAGTTGTGATAGTCCATAGATTTCATTGACAATCAGATGGATCTGATTTTCCATGCACCACTCAGCGATTTTTCTCAGATCAGACTCTCGATAGATTCTACCTGTTGGATTATCAGGACTTGTCAGAATGAGCATTTTAAAAGTACTTCCAGCCTTTTCAATCTCAATTTTTGCCTTATCCAATAGTTCTAAATCAAAATCATACTCGCTTTTGCTGAAATCTCCCGGCAGCTGCAAATCATATCGCTTCACACCGGGAAGTGTGCCTATATCGCCGGTGTACACCGGATAGCTTGGTGCGGGAATTACGGCTGTTTCTCCTGGTTCGGCAATCAAAAAACTAGTCATCTCTATAACCGAAGTAGCTCCACCAGAAAAAGCAATCGTTTCGGGATCTACAGGGCAGTGAAATAAAAACTTACCCAAAAATCCTGCAGTGGCTTCCCGGAAGCTAGGAGCTCCGGCGGGGTCCGTATAACTCGCCACCCATTCGGGAATATCATTTTCACGGGTTACCTGTTGGATTCTTTCCCGTAGCTGATCCCAGCAAAGATGATTTTCTGCAATATTCATCGGAAAAGTTCCTTCTGGATTATCCTCCGGGTCATAAAGGTTTTCCATGGCTTCATAGTAGATTTCCAGGTCTACACGCATGGCTTTTTTGGAAGCTGATTTTCCGATTTGAGAAAGCATTTTTTTTAGTTGATTCTTTACCGAAGTGAAAGTACTGGTTTCTTTTTAAAATGGAAATAATCACACTTATCTATGGTTAGACTTGAATGATCAATAGATAAAATCTATTGAATTTAAATAGTGATTCAGATCACCATTGAAGTCCTGATAGCTGCCGATTTTTGAGAAAAATTATTCAAAAATGAAACGCCTTATCCTTTTATTTTCGCTCTTAGGACTTATTTCTTCCTGTCAGAAAGAAACCCAAACTATTTATAACCAGGTATTTGAATCGGATGATCCACTTAGGCCTGAGTTGATGAAAAAAGCCCAGGAAACTTTCCAGTCCGTGACTCCTCGTGAGTATCGTCCGAACCCTTATGAAAAGGTTGAGCTCGGCAAAATGCTCTATTTCGATACCCGCCTCTCAAAAAATGGAAATATAAGCTGTAATTCCTGCCACAATCTTGATACCTACGGGGTAGATAATTTAGCTGCCTCGCCGGGTGATACCCATGAATTAGGAGGAAGGAATTCACCGACTACCCTGTATGCCTATATGCATAAGCAGCAGTTTTGGGACGGTAGAGCCAAAGATGTGGAGGAACAGGCAGGAATGCCTATCCTGAATCCTGTGGAGCATAATATTCCTTCAGAAGAGTTTCTTGTAGAGCGGCTAAAAACTATCCCGGAATATATTGAAAAATTTGCGCAGGTCTATGGGGAGCAAACTCATGAGACTCTGACTTTTGATCATATTGGAGATGCTATCGGAGCTTTTGAGAGAAGATTAAATCCACGAAGCAGATTTGACGATTATTTAGATGGTGATGATTCCAAGCTTTCCGCACTGGAAAAAGAAGGGTTGACCATTTTTATGGAAGAAGGATGTACGACCTGCCATAGTGGGGTGGCCTTAGGTGGAGGTATGATTCAAAAGTTTGGAATCTATGAGGATTACTGGACCTTGACAGGAAGTGAGAAAATAGATAACGGACTCTATGATATCACTAAGCGTGAATCTGATCGGTACTTTTTTAAGTCTCCTAGCCTTCGAAATATCGAAAAAACCTATCCTTATTTCCATGATGGAAGTGTGGATAGTTTGGGAAATGCCGTGCAAATAATGGCTCAGACACAATTGGGAAAGAAGCTTGATGATGCTAAAGTCGACAAGATTGTTGCTTTCCTCAAATCTTTGACTGCCGCTCCTGACCCTAATGTCATCGCGATCAAGTGATTAGTTTTGGTTTAACGTGCTCATGATAAGCCCTTAGGTTCTGCCTTTGGGCTTTCTTCTTTAGAATTGCATCTATTTCCTATGAAAAAATGGCCTTATTTTAAATTCCATCTTTATTTTTGGACTTCGAGTATTTGAAAGAATTATTTTATGCAGTCACAAGAAGCTATTTTTTCCCAAGCCAAATCTCAACTTTCTGATTTAGGATTTACTGTTGTCAAAGAGGACTCAGAAAGGCCCTGGGGTGGATTTTTGGTGATTGATGAAAGTCAAGCGAAGGAATTTGCAAGCCATTTTTTTCCGGAAGAAGATTTTGACTCTATTAATATTTCTGGCAAACTCAGTCCAAAGATTTTGCTGGTAGCACCCGGAAAAAGATTGAGTTGGCAGTATCATTTTCGACGTGCTGAAATCTGGCGCTGTATCGAGGGGCAAGTTGCTGTGGCCACAAGTTTGACTGATGAGGAAAGTGATACAACTACCTTAGCTAAAGGTGATAAAATCAAATTGCAGCAGGGGGAGCGTCATCGACTGATCGGCTTGGATGATTGGGGGGTAGTAGCTGAGATCTGGCAGCATACCGACTCAGATCACCCTTCCGACGAGGCCGATATTGTCAGATTGCAGGATGATTTTGGTCGTTGAGGCTAATTCCTCCTAAAAAAAAGATTTTCTTCGTTCGGAAAAGGAGATTTCATTTATTTTTAGGAATGAGAAAGTTCAACCCTACCTTTTCCAGATTTGTATTCGTACTGCTAATCCTTCTTTCTGGAGGTTTAAAAGCTCAAGAATTAAAGTGGTCAACTTCAGGAGAGTCCATTTATCAAATAAAGGCCAATGGAATTACTGAATATTCGATTTCTGATCAGTCAGAAACCGTTGTCGTACCCAATGAATGGTTAACTCCAAATGGTGAAGAACCACTAAGCATAAGAGACTTTTCATTTTATGAGGAAGGACAAAAGCTCCTGATCTACACCAATACCAAGCGAGTTTGGCGATTGGATACCCAAGGAGATTATTGGGTTTTGGACTTGGATAGTAAGAAGCTGCAGCAAATTGGGAAGGGTTTACCGGAGTCCTCACTTCGCTTCGCTAAGATTTCTCCTGATGGCCAAAAGGCCGCCTACGTCAGCGAATACAACCTGTATGTGGAGGATTTGGAATCGGGAAAAATCACCGCATTGACCACCGATGGAAATCGCAAACTGATCAATGGCACCTTTGATTGGGCCTATGAGGAGGAGTTTGCCTGTAGAGATGGTTTTCAATGGAGCCCGGATAGTAAGCAGATAGCTTATTGGCAGCTGGATGCTAATCAGATTCGAGACTTTTACATGATCAACAACACGGATTCGGTCTACTCTCAGATCATTCCTGTGGAATATCCTAAAGTTGGGGAGTCTCCATCTCCTGCAAAAATTGGCGTGGTTGATCTTTCCAGTCTAAAAACTACTTGGTTGAATATTCCGGGTGATCCAGCACAGCATTACTTGCCAAGGATGGAGTGGAACAATCCGGACTTATTGTTCATACAACAGCTCAATCGGAAGCAGAATCATTCCAAGATCTATGCCGTGGATGTTCCAAAAAATCAGGCAAGAGTTATTTATGAAGAGAAAGATGAGGCTTGGATTGATGTGATGTCCACTTGGGATAATGTTTACGCCTTGACCTATCGTCATCGCTTTCCTTGGGTAAGCGAAGGAAAGGAGTTTGTCTGGCTGTCGGAAAAAGACGGATGGCGACATGTTTATCGAATTGGATTGGATGGAAAAGAGCAGCTTGTCACTCGCGGAGAATATGATGTGATTAATCTACTTCATGTGGACGAAGTGGAAGGTTGGGTGTATTTCCACGCCTCACCGGAAAATGCTACCCAAAAGTACCTTTACCGAACGCGTTGGGACGGCAGTGGAGAAGCTGAAAAGCTTACTCCTCCGGTTTGGGAAGGGACACACGATTATCAGATTTCACCCTCGGGTAAATTTGCCCTCTATCGTGGTCAAAATCACTACACGCGACCCATTACAGATTGGATTTCACTTCCTGATCATGACTTCCTATCGATGGGGGAACAGATGGGAGTCTCAGTAAACAAGCCTGATGATACGGGTATGGAGTTTTTTACTCTGACTTTGGATGATGGAACCGAAATGGACGGTTGGATGGTCAAGCCAACCAATTTTGACCCTACAAAAAAATATCCGGTCGTATTTTATGTCTATACAGAGCCTTGGGGGGCCAATGTCAAAGATACCTATGGGGTAGGTAGAAATCGTCTTTATGATGGAGATATGGCCGAGGATGGCTATATCTATATTTCTCTGGACAATCGCGGAACACCTGCTCCGAAAGGTCGGGCGTGGCGGAAAAGCATCTATCGAAAGATCGGGCGATTGAATATTTCAGATCAAGCTGAAGCTGCCAAACAGATTTTGGAATGGGACTTTGTAGATCCGGACCGTATTGCCGTCTGGGGTTGGTCCGGTGGAGGTTCTGCAACCCTAAACTTACTTTTTCAATATCCTGAAATCTATAAAACCGGAATTTCCATCGCTGCAGTAGCGAATCAGTTGACCTATGATAATATCTATCAGGAGCGCTACATGGGTTTGCCTCAGGAAAACTTGGAGGACTTCGTAGCAGGTTCACCCATGACTCATGCCAAAAATCTAGAAGGAAACCTGCTTTATATCCACGGCACGGCTGATGATAATGTGCACTATGCCAATGCGGATATGCTGGTCAACGAATTGATCAAACACGGGAAAATCTTTCAGTTTATGCCTTACCCTAATCGCTCACATTCTATCTCGGAAGGGGAGGGAACCAATTCTCATTTGCGAAAAATGTACACGGATTTCTTGAAGAAACACTGTCCTCCAGGAGGAATTTAATTAGGAATTAGGAATTAGGAATTAGGAATTAGGAATTAGGAATTAGGAATTAGGATGAATTAGGAATTAGGAATTAGGAATTAGGAATTAGGAATTAGGAATTAGGAATTAGTTTATGTCTATAAGGAAAGACTTTTTGAGATTGATCGGCTGTATGCCTTTGTTCTTTGGGTTATTTAGTACTGCTATTGCGCAGGATGTCATTACCCGAGCTGATACCCTCAAAGGCAGTATTACTCCAGAGCGAGCTTGGTGGGACTTGAATTACTATCATCTTTCGGTGGAGGTTTTTCCCGAAACACAATCCATTAAGGGAAAAAATCTAGTACGCTATCAAGTCAAGGAGCCTGCACAAATACTTCAAATTGACTTGCAGCAGCCATTGAATATCACTGCAGTCAAGCAGGATGGAGTGGAGCTTTCCTTTAAGCGGGAAGGCGCTGCGCATTTTATTTCACTTCAGAAAAGTCAGGAAAAAGGAGCCTTCAATGAGCTTGAAATTTTCTATGAAGGAAAGCCCAAGGTAGCTGTCCGTCCCCCTTGGGATGGGGGGATTACCTGGCAAAAAGACTCCAATGGCAAGCATTTCATCGCCAATTCCAATCAAGGGATTGGTTCTAGTATCTGGTGGCCCACCAAAGACCATCCTGCCGATGAGGTGGATAGTATGCTGATTTCGGTCACTGTGCCCAAAGATCTGATGGATGTGTCCAATGGCCGGCTTCGAAAGGTTGAAGAAAATGGAGATAAAAAAACCTACCATTGGTTCGTCTCCAATCCCATCAATGATTATGGAGTCAATATCAGTATTGGAGACTACGTGCACTTTGGGGAAGAGTATGAAGGTGAAAAGGGAAGATTGACGATGGATTATTATGTCCTTCGGGAAAATCTAAAAAAAGCCGAAAAGCAATTTCAAGACGCCAGAAAAATGATGGAGGCTTTTGAGCA
Organism: Algoriphagus sp. NF; assembly: GCF_028823735.1. NCBI lineage: Bacteria > Pseudomonadati > Bacteroidota > Cytophagia > Cytophagales > Cyclobacteriaceae > Algoriphagus > Algoriphagus sp. NF. Next base: position 1,397 of record NZ_JAPEIB010000064.1, on the reverse strand, counting down.
TTGGTTTGGTCCCTATACATTCTATGAAGATGGATTCAAACTCATCGAAGTGCCTTACTTGGGGATGGAGCATCAAAGCGCCGTCACCTATGGCAATGGCTATCAAAATGGCTATTTGGGCCGTGATCTCAGTGGAACAGGCTGGGGATTGAAATTTGACTTTATCATCATCCATGAGGCTGGTCATGAATGGTTTGCGAATAATATTACCTACCGGGATGTGGCCGATATGTGGATTCATGAGAGCTTCACCAATTACTCGGAAAGTCTCTTTTTGGACTACCATTTTGGAAAAGAGGCAGGTCAGGAATATGTGCGAGGAACCCGGATGAATATTGCCAATCAAAGTCCGATTATTGGGATTTATGGGGTGAATCGAAGAGGCTCGGGGGATATGTATTACAAGGGAGGTAATATGCTCAACACCCTTCGGGAAATCATTGGGGATGATAAAAAATGGAGAAGTATTTTACGGGGATTAAATGAAGAGTTCTATCATCAGACCGTCACCACCCGGCAAGTTGAAAATTACATATCACAGCAGGTAGGGAAAGATCTTAAGCCCTTTTTTGATCAATATCTGCGAGAGACATCCATCCCTGTTTTGGAATACTATTATTCAGATGATAAAACGCTGAACTATCGCTGGACGAGCTGTGTGCCTGCATTTGACATGCCGGTGGACGTGACTTTGGGAGAGGAGAAAATCCGATTGCAACCCAGAACTAGTTGGCAGGAGATTTCCGTCAAAAGGCAGGAGGAACTGTTTTTGGATCCAGATTATTACGTTGGGGTTTCGAAAATGAGATAAGAAAAAGTCACCCCAAATAAAGGGTGACTTTTTCCTTTTTTAGAATTTCAATTTGAAACCTCCATTGATCACAAAACCGTCCACCGGCGCGTAGATATCCCGAAACTCAGGATTGCTTAAGTCTCCGGTGTAAATCGTATCAAATCGGGTTTGACGGGTGTCTAGGAAGTTTTCAAAATTGAGGAAAACAGAGAAATGCTCACCCAATACTTTCTCGGTCATCAGCCCCATAATCCAATACGATTGACCTTCTTGCCCGTCGTTGAGTACTTGTGGAGAAAAGTAGTAGGCCTCCAAACCAATCCAGAAATTCTCATGCTTTTCATACATCAGGACATTGTTCAGTCGATGTCTAGCAACCAAAGGATAAGGATTGATTTCACCATTCAATTCCTGAATTACATCCGCAAATGTATAGCCTGTGAATAGCTTGAAGTCCCGGTAATTCCACTTCAAATTGACTTCTACACCGCGAGTCTCAAACTTTCCATCCGGCTGTACAAACTCAAAACCATTTGCTCTTTGCTCCAAAACCAGCGGGTTTTGAATTTGGGTGAAAAACAGAAGGGTATTTGCAACCATGGAT
>NZ_JAPEIB010000063.1:0-10778 GCF_028823735.1 Algoriphagus sp. NF | reverse complement strand
CGAATGGGTTTCTTCATCCCATTTATTATGGGCGTAGCGGACTTTTTTCTTGATCCCTTTACCGGCTTTGATGTATTCCTCTGCTTTCTTCCAATTGACCGCCATGATGAAGTCCTTGTCTTTTTGCGAAGCATTTACTTCCAAAAGCGTGTGGGCCATTTCAGTATTGTAGGTGGAGAAGAAAAACCATCCGTGGGATTTATTTTTTCCCGCTCTGGCTAGGTCAAAGTTGAAGGGTGGAGCTTCGATTTGGAAGGAAAGATCCATATCTCCAGTTTCTTGATTCACTCCGATAAAGGAGATGTATCCTTTGAAGTTGTCTTTGTAAGAATCAATGGAAACGTCCTGATTATCCCCCACCGGCACAGAGAAGCGAGTTCCTGCAACTACGTACTCGGTATTTTGGGTGATAAATGGAGAAGAGTGGTTACCCGCAGAATTAGGGATTTCTATAATCTCTACGGTTTTGAAGGTATTCAAGTCCACTCGTGCAATCCGGGGCGTGTTGTTGGCATTGCCAAATGCCCACCTTGCATCGTGCTCCGCGTTAGTGGTGGAGATGGCAATGTGGTGCAAATCATCCCAAGGCACAAAGCCCAGGGAAGTATTGAGCATGGGCTTGGATTGCTCGGAGTACCCCCAGCCGTTTTCAGGATGAACGGAGAAAACAGGGAGAATTTTCAATACTCGGCCGGAAGGAAGACCCACGACCGACATTTGACCATTAAATCCACCAGAGACAATATTGTAAAATTCATCGTGCTGACCTGGTGCTACATAGACCTTAGAAGCTGCATCTCCTGTGATGGCGCTTTGGGCTCCTTTGGGCTTACATCCGGGTGCTATTGCTGCGGCTATCAGTCCAGCAGCAAGAAGCCATTTTTTTGTGTTCATTTGGATTTTAGTTTAACTGGGTTATTTCACGGCAGCATCGCGCTGGCCTACTTTTTCTTCGTCATTTTTTCTCATAAATTCCAGAATACCTCTTGCATCATCCATGGAGATATTTTGATTTGGCATTCTGGTAAGACATTCTTCCAGAAGCTTTTGTGCTTCGGGGTCTTGGTCCAGCATCACGTCCACATTGGTTATCATATTCATGATCCATTCCGGACGACGTCGGTTGGTTACTCCTTGGAAGCCGGGACCGACCAGTCGCTTGTCATTGAGCTGGTGACAGGCGGTGCACTTCATGTCCACGATAGCCTTTCCCTGGTCAGCCAAGGAAGCGTCGATGCCCGATCCGAGATCAACAGATTTTATTTCGCCTATCCCTTTGGGATCCGCAGCGGGCGCAGCGGCTTCAGCAGGGGAACCCGATTCGGAAGAGGAAGTCTGAGATTCGCTTCCGCCACCACAGGAGGTCATCAGCATCGCTACGATGCCCATTGACCAAATCATTACTTTTTTCATAGTTTCGACATTGAGTTGATTAGAGTTGGGATACTTTAAGATGGATTGAGGTTGGACATATTTTTCAGAAAACAGACTGATAAAGGACAAGGCAAGACCTAAAGGGAAGAGGGCGGAAAAAACAAACAGTCCCAGGTGATACCATGAAAGGTATCCCCACTGCATCCAGACCATAGTGCCTTGCCCAAAGAGCAGAAGTTCGGTCCCTAGAAATCCTCCCAAAATGAGGCTCCATCCAATTTTGGAAGAAAGCGTGGAAGGAAGTCTGCCTTCTTCCATGGCTAAGCCCCCTATTCCGAAAGTCATTGCTCCCAACATAACCAGATGAAGGAAGCCGATGACATACAGTCGGATGGTATAAGAAATCACAGCAACCTCCGGAAATACCAGAAGAACCTGAAGAATTGCCTTTGCAACCAAGCTCCCCAAAGCAAGAACAATCAGCATTTTGGGAAAGGGCTGAAGGAAAAGCCCAGGAAGAATCCTTATGATTTTTTGAAGAAGGAGGAAGTACGCCAAGGCTTGAATCAAAACCGCCAAGGAATTGATCCAGAAGAAGATTGGTGATGGTTCCGCCCAGGTAATTGCCAAGGCGAAGGTCAAGAATACCGATCCTAGTAACAGCCCTTGGTAAATGCTGGAAATTAAGATCTTAATACCTCTTTTTTCTGCAAAAAAAACGATCAAACCGAGCGTGCCGAGTACAAACCAAGCATTGAGCTGGAAGTGCAAAAACCACTGAATGGTCATGAAATACATTTCATGCATTCTTCCCAAAGTGGCCGTCACAGGCCCCAAAGCCCATAGGCCTAAGGTTGAGATCAGATAGCCGATCAGAGACCATCGAATCAGCCGAATTCCAGTGGTGTTTTCTTTTTGCCCAAGGGTCTTCCAAAGCTTGAAGATGAATGCATAAGAAAGGAGCACAAACAAGGTGGAAAAGGAAATACTCACTACTCCATAGCCCTGCACTGGGAAGGAGAACAACATTCCGAGTAGGGAAACCAGCAAGGCGATGAATAGCCACCCGTATTTTTTCCCAAAGTTTTGTTTTCCTTCCAGCTCAAATATCATGGTTCCGATCAGCATCATAAATCCCCATCCCAAGAGGGCTATATGAGAATGGGTATGGAGAATATGACGGTATTCGAGAACAGGGATTTCCACGATGTGAAATGCTCTCATGGTCACCCCGAAAAGCGCAGCGATCAGGAAAAATCCTACCGCCCATCGGTTCCAGATGCGAATAAAGAGCTCGTTTGGTTTTGAAATCCTCATGATATTCGAACTAAAAGGATGTTATAATTTAAGAATTTAATTCTGAATAAAGCACCATAGCTTTTGGAAACAACACATTGTTTTCCAAGTGGATATGGGTATGTAAATCCTGCTCAAACTCCTGCAGCATAGAAAATGCTACCCGGTAAGTTTGACAGGCATCCGCTGGCGCAGTATAACCCTGTGTCAAGGAGTCAATTCTTCGAAAACGCTCCCCTTCCGTGTCATGCTCTTCCTCCATCATGGATATCGGGTTTTCGATATGTCCAAAATGTGGCTTTGAAAGCGGGAAGCTGTTGGTTTTGGCTTCTTCCATCGCTTTGATGTAAGGGAAGAGCACAAATTCCTCCTTTTTCATATGGATGGTTAGCGCATCTGCGGCTTCGAAAAACTCTTGGCGGATGAGAGTTAATTCCGGATGTCGGTCTCCGTGAACCCGCTCAATTTTTTCCACATAAAACTTCAAGGCCGGAATAGTCTCCTCCACATACTTATGGTGAACACCCACGATATGATCGATCAATTGACTGAGGGACATTTCCTGATAGGGACTTTGGTCGGCCACTTGCATGATGGTTTCCAGTTTTTCGACTACTTCATCTACATTCAGGCCCCGCGTACTACAGGCATCTGAGAGTTTGATTCCGCCTTTGCAGCAGAAGTCAATCCCATACTCCGTGAAAACTTTTGCAGTTCGGAAGTTTTCCGCTACGATTTTGCCTACTTTTTTCTCTTCGATAGTTGCCATTTTGCTTGGAAATTAAGGGATTTAATTATCTTTTAATTAGGTGTTTTTATGTCTTTAAGAAACTGATTCCGGTATTTATGCCCAATGCCATATCCTGAAGTGTGGTGGTCATCATCATACCGGTCAGGTGATCCCGGATAGCTTTGAATTTGTGATGGACTGCACAGGGGTGCTTCTCCGAGCACTCCTGAAGGCCAAGTGCGCAGCCTGTAAAAATTGAGTCGCCATCAATCACCTGTACGATGCGATAAAGGGGAGTTTTACGACCCTCTTCGCTGATTTCAAAGCCTCCATTAGGCCCTTTGATCGACAAAAGCAGATTTTCTCTGACCAGAGTCTGGAGAATTTTGGCAGTAAATGCTTCCGGGGAGTTGGTCGCAAAAGCAATGTCCTTGAGACCTGCACGCTCCTGACCTTCCGGCAGTGTGGCCAGGAAAACCATAGAGTTGATGGCGTATTTACAGGCTTTGGAAAACATCTCGTGCTGAATTGATATCCCAAATGTATATGAATTTTAATAAAGGATAAAAATATCCTGTAATATTTTTTTAAAAAAATTCCACCCTGCCACCGTGTTGCCATCATCTCCCAATTCGAGTTGGCATCAGAATTACATCCTCTAGCAAACGATGGGATATTGTGGTAACTTTGCTTACCTTAAAATCAATATGAAAACTCATCAACTTCCATCTTCCCACTTTTCGCCCGTAGAAGGTTCTTTCATGAACTGGGTTAAGAGGATGGTAGTGTGTCACAGTAGGGCTTTTATCACTTTTCCCTCCGTATTCTAAACGGAGGGCTAAATCACGCTCCAAATTTTCCAGCAGGTAACCGCAGTGGTGTGGCTACCTATACCTTTCAAAAATTACTACTGATGAAACCTATTCTGACAAACTCAGACTATAAAACTATCCATTCCCTACTCCAAAATCTTCCTTCCCGTCTGAAAGGAAAAGAAGTAAGTCTTCTCCAAAAAGAGATCAAATCTGCCGAAATCATTTCTGATGAAGCAATTTCAGAAGACATCATCCAACTCAACTCCCGATTTGAGGTGCTGGAACTCCTGAGTGGTAAATTCATGAACCTGCAGCTTGTGTTGCCTCATCAAGCAGACCTCAAGCAAAACAGAATCTCCATTCTCAGTCCGCTCGGGGTGGCACTGATCGGCTTCAGGCAAGGCATGACTGTGGAATGGACTCTTCCAGGTGGACTGAAAAAGCTACAAATCATCCGGGTTGAAAAACCACTCAGATCGACCTCTGCCACCGAAACAATCCTGAAATGAAATGGACTTACCAAATACGCGGAAAAGCCAAGATCTCCCTGCTTTTGACAGGGCTGATCTGTCTGATTTTGGTCAACAACCTCAGCGAGCGGTCCCAATCCCGTGAACTACAGAAGGTTCTTGATTCGATGTATCAGGATAGATTGATCGCCGAGAGCTACATTTTGCAGCTCTCGGACGAACTTCATTCGATTGGACTGATTTTGGAAAGCGGTTCTGATTTTCAAGAATCCCTTCTTTATTCGCATTGGCAGAAAATCGAACAAATCAACCTTAACTATCTGGAGACCCAACTCACCAAAGAAGAAAAAATTCATTTTGACCGATTTGAAAAAATGACTTGGGCCATTTTCCAGGGGATCCCGGAAAGGAAGAATAGTCAAGCAACCCTACAGGAAGCCCTGACTGAACTGAAAATCCTTTCCGAAATCCAAGTCAAAGAAGCTCAAAATCTAATCAGTAGATCGGGCCAAATCTTCTCCTCCGATGCTGCACACTCTCAACTCGAAATCGCCCTCTTAGTTGTAATGGTGCTGATAGTTCAGGCGATTTTGTTTGCTTCCAAGACGCTAAGCGTAGTCCCCAAGGCACCGCCACAGTTGAATTAAGCTAAATCTTAGTCGGAAGACACCGGACTAATCGGTTGAATTTTTTTCCGTTTTTGAAATTTATCCTTTAATCGATCGATAGATTCATAGACCATTGGCACGAGATAAACTGTCAAAATCAAGGAAGAAATCAATCCACCGATGATCACCCACGCGAGACCATTTTTCCACTCGCTCCCAGTACCACTAGCAAGAGCTATAGGCAGCATTCCGATCGCCATGGATAGGGTAGTCATTAGAATGGGACGCATCCTCCCTTTCCCGGCCTCAATCAGCGCTTCCCGGGTCTGAATTCCTTTTTCCTTCAGCTGATTGGCAAAATCCACGATCAATATTGCATTTTTGGCCACCAAGCCCATCAGCATAATCAACCCCAAAAGAGCAAATAAACTCAGGTTATTCATCGTCAGGTTGAGTGCCAGCATCGCTCCTATGACTGCCACCGGGATAGAAAACAAGACCACAAACGGATACACAAAGCTGTCATACAACGCGACCATGATCAGGTAGATCAGCAAAAACGAAATCAACAAAACCTGCCCCAAAGCACCAAAACTGTCATTTTGCCGCTTGATATCTGAACCCCATACCAGGCTGATTCCTTCGGGAAGTGGATGCTCTTTAAGATATGCCACCACCTCATCCGCTACCGTGCCAGAAGGTCTTCCCAAGGCATCGGCAGTCAAAGTCACCGCAGGCTGTCGGTCTTTTCTTTCCAAAAGCGAAGGAGAGTCTGCCTGAACCACATCCGCCACCTGCGAAAGCACAATCGGCATTCCTTTAGAATTAATCAACTGGAAGTTTTTGACATCCTCGTACGACTGCCTGTTTAAATTATCCAACTGAATTCGTACGGGATATTCGGTACCTGATTCGGTTAGGGTCGCGTCTTCATTGCCTGCAAAAGCATTGCGGAGTGTCAAGCCTAACATGGCATTGGACAAACCCAATCGCTGCAATTTGTCCGAATCGGGGATAACCTGATACTCGGGACTTCCCTCTTCAACCGATAATTTGACGTAATCCGCTCCGGGGATATTCTCCAGCACCAAGGCCAAACCCTTCGCCACCTGCATTACTTGCTCCTGATGGGGTCCGCTGAGCGTCATTTCAATCGGGGCCGAACGGGGAACAAGCCCCAAAGCAGTCATCGAGAAACTGATTCCGGGAAAAGTCCGCTTGAGTTCTTCCCGGACTTCTTTCATGAATTTTTCGGTGGTAAGCCCCCCAATTTCCTTTTTGTCCAAAAGCTGAACGGTCAACTCTGACTTATAAGGCAATCCCACACCCAAACTACCAATGCCGGTAGTGGGACCTGCCACATTGCTAAAAAGCGTGGAGACTTCAGGCTGTTGCAAAAGAAACTGCTCGACTTGAAGCGTGCGGAGGTTATTTTCTTTGACACTTGTGGATTTATCGTATTCCAAATAGAGTCTGAACTTGCCCTGATCTCCGGTGGCAATCAGTTCCTTACCGATAATCCCCTGCTTCATCATGACACCAGTCATCACGAAAAGCAGAATGACTATACCGGTGAAAGCCAACTTATGATTTAGCACCCAAGTCAACTGTCGGCCATACCAAGCAATAAACCGGTCCAACTGATGCTCAAAGCCAATCAAAAATCGGTTAAAAGCATTAGTAGGACTCAAATCCTCAGCCTTGCCAATACGGGAAGCCATCCAGGGTGTTAGCGTAAACCCAACCAGCAAACTGGTCATGGTCGAGGTAATCACCACTACCGAAAACTGCTTGAGCATATCGGCTACAAAAACCTGAAGGAACAGGATCGGTAAGAAAACCACTACGTCCACGAGTGTGATGGACAGCGCTGAAAAGCCAATTTCCATCCGACCATCCATAGCCGCCGACTTCTTGTCTTTTCCCATATCCAAATGGCGCTGAATATTCTCCAAAACCACCGTCGCATCATCTACCAAAATCCCGATAATCAGAGACATAGCAAGCAAAGTCATCAGATTGAGCGTATAGCCCAAAAGCCACATCACCGCAAAAGCGGTCACCAAGGAAGTGGGAATAGCGACCAATACGATCAGGGAATTTCTGAAGCTTCGCAAAAAGAGGAGCATGACCAAAGCCACCAAGATCACTGCTAAAACCAAGTCAAAAACCACAGCATTTACTGCAGCGATGGTATTGTCGGTGCTGTCATCAGCGATGACAAAAGACACACCTGCTGACTCATATTGTGTTTCGATTTGGGAAAGTTTGTCCCGGACAGCTTTCGAAACATCCACTGCATTGGCATCTCCTTGCTTTTTGAGCAAAAGACCGATTCCTTCCTTGCCGTTGAATCGGCTGACCGAAGTGATTTCCTTGGTACCATCTTTGACCACCGCCAAATCCCGAACATAGATCGGAGAACCCGGCATGGGCATCGCGACTTGAACCTGCTCGATTTCTTCCAAATCACTGAACTTGCCACTCAGACGTACCGCATTTTGAATCTGATCTGTCTGCACATTTCCGGCAGGCACATCCAAGCCCGCTCGATTGATCGCTTCCACCACTTGAGGAAGGGAAATCTGGTAGTACCGCAACTTTTCAGGATTCACTTTGACCTGAATCTCCCGCTGCTCTCCTCCGAGCACGGTGATTTCTGCGACTCCTTTTAATTGCTGAATCTGAGGGATAAAATCATCCACCATTTTCTGATAAAACACCTTGGATTCCAAGTCGCTGGTAGAAGTGATGGACATGATCGGAAGATCATTGGGCGAAACCTTGGTCATCACCGGAGAAAGCACATCCTCCGGCAGGTCCTTGGAAATATTGTCCATGTAGCGCTGCGCATCCTGCATGGCCTGATCGAGATCGACTCCATAATTCATGTTGGCAATCACGACTGAAGCATTGGGCATGGACTTGGTGACCAGATAATCTACGCCCTCTAAGTTGGATAGTGCGTCCTCGATTTTCTCTGACACTGAAGACTGGACCTCATCGGGCGAAGCACCGGGATAGCCCGTCTTGATGACCAACACCGGCTGATTGAAATCCGGCATCAGTTCATAGGACAGATTGGTAAAGCCAATGTATCCCAAGAGGACAAATAAACTGAACATTACGATGATCAGCGAGGGCCGATTGATGGATATGGAGGTAATGTTCATCGCTCAGAAGAAAAATTGGGTTCCACATTTGCTCCTTCAAATACATTGACCAAGCCACCGACAATGACCACATCACCGGGTTTGATTCCGCTTTTCAAAAGGAGTTGATCACCCACTCGCTTCGCGATTTGGATAGCTCGGAGTTTGGCTTTTCCATCCTGAATCACATAGACCTGAGGCTCAAATTCGGAACCCACCAAAGCCGAAGAAGGAATAATCAATCCTCCTGAATTTTCTCCGTTTTTCACCACAACCTCACCAAACATCCCTGCTTTCACAGCTTGATCCGGAGTATTTTCAAAGGTCAACTCTACCGGAAAGCTGTTGCCAATGGATCCTCTACTTCCCACCAAAGTCACTTGTGCGGGGATTTCCTTAGAAAGTGAATTAATCGTGACAAGCTGCGAGCTGCCTGACTGGAAATAATTCAGGCCGCTTTCAGGAATCTGAACTGTCAACTTTACCCGACTGAGATCTGTCACCTGAATCAAAGGCTTTCCAGGCGCAGCAAAATCTCCGGCCTCGGTCATTTTAGCGGTGACGATTCCCCCAAAAGGAGCTCGGATCGATGATTTGGCGATTTGTTCTTTTAAGGTGGCCAGTTGGACTTCCAATCCTGCCAAGGCTAGCTCTGTTTTTTCGAGCTGAATCCCCTGAATAGCTTCATTTTCGACCAATATCCGATACCGCTTGAGATCCGCTTCGAGACCGCCTTTTTGCACCTCGGCTGCCTTGAGCTGCAGCTGAAGTAAAGCCACATCCTGCTGCACCAGTACCTGATTAGCCGCTACTTTCTGACCGACTTCCACAGCCACTCGGGTCACTTTTCCCTGTACTTCGGCACTGATTTTACTTTCGCGGATCGGCTCAATCACCCCGGAAAAGCCCCGCTGATTATCCAGCTGACCTTCGGACACTTTTACCGCAAAAACGGGAACGGTTTGTTCTTTGTCATAGACATAGACCCGCTCTTGGGTGGTTTTCTTGTTGGATACCAGCCGGACCGCTACAATTGCGAAGAGGGCCAATGGGATGATATAAATGAGTATCTTTTTCATTGTTCAATCAATTGAGTAGAGTAGCAGATGATTTTTTGAGTTCGAGGGTGGCTCTGAGGTACTCGACCATCGCATCGAGATGGGCTTGTTGAGCAGATCGAAGGGATTGATCGGCAAGAAGAATATCGGTCAAGGTGGCTAATCCTTCCTGCTGCAAAAGGATGGACTTATCGTAAATGGACTGAGCTAGTCCGATCTGATACTGGGTCGTTTCGATTTGCTTTTTAGCAGTAGCCTGCAGTCGCAATGCAGCTTCATATTGCACTCGAGTCTGATCGGCTATCAGGGATTTCTGAAGGCTGGCATTGGTGAGTTCGAGTTCCTTTTGGCGGATTTTCTTGGAAGTGACTGTCCCGTTGAAAATTGGAAAACTCACCTGTGCTCCCAGAAAACTCTGTGGATAGAAATCCAAAAAGGACTCCGGCTCTCCACGGTATCCAAAGCCTGTGGTGCCATAGTTGGCAACTAAGTTTATACTGGGAATCCGGGAATTTTTGATGGCTTTGAGTTCTTGTCCGAGCATTTTCTCTCGCACTTTCTGAATCCGAAGGTCTGAGGTCAGCCCTGGATTGGGAATTTCGGATTCCTCGATTTGAATCGTTGACACCACTTCGATGGATTGATCTAGCGGCAGACCGATGACCAACTTGAGCTGCTGAAGGATCGTCACATATTGACTTTGAAGCTGGAAAATCTGGGATTCCAGCTGCTGATTTTGAAGGATCACTTTGTCCAAATCGGTTCGGCTGGAAAGCTTCTGTTCATAAAGCAAACGCACATTCCTCTCAAGCTTTTGCCCATTGACTTGATTGTCTTGGAGAAAAGTCAGCTTATTTTTCACGATCTGTGCATTGAAGTAGAGGTTGGATACTTCCAGATAAATCTGCTCTTCGGTTCTGACCTGCTGCCACTTGCTCAACTCTTGAAAAGATTCCGAAACCTGAATTCCAGCCATCAACTGCGGATCGTAGATGGGCATGCGAAGATTGAGATTGCCCATGATGGTATGCGGCACGCCAAACTGCACGGCACGAAACACTCCCTCAGGTCCACCAAAAGCAGCTTGGGGAAGAATCTGATAGGGAAGTTGCGTGAAATATTTATAGTCAGCACTCGCCATGATTTTGGGCAGCCACTGACTCTTGGATTCCTGATTTTTCAACTCAGCAGAAGAACTCTGATTAACAGCCATTTGCAACGTCTTATTGTATTGCATCGCCGTATCGATACTCTGCCGAAGAGTCCATTCCTGTG
>NZ_JAPEIB010000062.1:0-10910 GCF_028823735.1 Algoriphagus sp. NF | reverse complement strand
GCCTGTGGCAGCAGCCTATTTCTCGAGTTTTAACCCATTAGCTTATGCATTGCTGGAACCTGTGGACGGACTGCCTTTCGACATGGAGTCTATAAAAAAGTCTGGAAATGTGGTTGAGTTTGCTATTCGAAAAGGAAAGACTGCAGATTCATTTGGTGAAAAGCGAGATGCTTTTTTTAAATCCTTGGAAAACTTCGATGGCTACGAGTTTGCTAGAGAATTTAAGGTTTACAAACTCAATGAACAAGGGATTCCCAATCTTGCGGAGAATACCCAGGCGGTAATAATTGTTTGGGAGAATGGAGAAAAATTTCAGGCAGCAGCCCCCCAGATTTTTCCATCCAAGCCCTATGTGGATTTTTCCGAAATGATTGATGTCGAAACCTATTTTGCAGCTTTTCCTACCAAATAATATTTAGGAATTTCGAAAAAGAGCAGCTCAATCATAAAGGTTTGAGCTGTTTTTTTTTTAAATTCTCGAAAACCTTAAACTTTTGATTTGGTATAGAAAATCGATTTCGTGATTTATTCGACCAATAATCAATATTTCCTTACTTTTTTACGGATAAAAACTTAATATAATCCCAAAATTTAATTGAATTGAAACGAAGAGATTTTATCCAAAAAGCCGGAGTAGCAGCGGCTGTTTCCAGTCTTCCATTGGGTGTCGGTGCCAGCATTTTAACCAAAAAGCGAAAGAAAATCTATCATGTAGGAATAATTGGTTATGGCGACAGAGGTTCAGGATTACATCGTGTCATGAATAGAATGCCCGACAAATTTTCGGTCAAAGCCATCGCCGAAGTGCTTCCCTTTCGAGCCCAACCAGCTGCAGAACAATACCCTGACTTGAAAGTGCATCAAGATTACAGAAAGCTTTTGGATAGTGCTGAAATTGATACTGTAGTAGTTTCTACCCCTTTAAATGCTCATTTTGAACATGCCAAAGCAGTCCTAGAAGCAGGGAAAAACCTTTATCTGGAAAAAACCATGCTATTTACTCTAGAGGAGATTCGCGCATTTCAGGATTTGGTGGGAAATTACCCAAATCAAACTATTCAAGTTGGTCATCAGTATCGCTACTCTCCGCTTTATTTCAAGGTCAAAGATTATATCCAAAAAGGCTGGCTAGGTAAAATTACTCAGGTTTCTGCACGATGGGATCGGAATGCCAGCTGGAGAAGACCCGTTCCTTCACCGGAATATGAGCGTCAAGTCAATTGGAGGATGTATAAGGAATACTCTGGTGGATTGGTAGCTGAGCTATTATCTCACCAAATGGATTTCATTAATTGGGCTTTTGATACAGTGCCTGATCGCATTTATGGCACGGGAGGTATTGATCATTACAAAGACGGAAGAGAGACTTTTGACAATGTGCAAGTAACCCTGCGATACGATCAGGCAGGAATGATTGGAAATTTTGGAGCGACCTGTGGCAATCAATACGAAGGCTATGCATTCAAAATCAAAGGGACAGAAGGAACGATTTCTTTACTCACCAATGATGGGTTTTTTTATCCTGAGCCTGAAGCTAAGGCAAAACTCCAGGAAGTAGATGGTGTTTCCGGTGCTACCCCCATCACTTGGACTGAAAATCGAAATGCGATCAAATTAGTGGATGAACCGACCAAGGATGGGTCTATTTATGCCTTGGAGGATTATTATCGATGCTTGGAAGAAAAGGCTACTCCACTTTGTAATGTTGAAAACGCCGGAAATACAGCCAAATTGGTAGCCTTAGCCAATCAATCTCTTTATCAAGGAGAATTAAAAACCTGGAATGGTTAAAGACATGTTTTGGTGCAGGTATTTAATAGCGAATGGAATTTTTTAATTTCAGGCAATGAACTACCCAATTTACCTCGATTATAATGCTACCACTCCTTGTGCACCTGAGGTTGTGGAAGCCATGCTTCCATATTTTCAAGATCACTTTGGAAATGCAGCCAGCAAAAGTCATCCCTATGGCTGGATCGCCGAGAATGCGGTAGAAGAAGCACGGGAAAAAGTGGCAAATTTGATAGGTGCTCGGGCAAAAGAAATTATTTTTACTTCAGGAGCTACCGAAGCTATTAACCTCGGAATTAAAGGGGTTTTCGAAGCTTATTTTGGGGAAAAGCAGCATTATATCACTGCTCAGACAGAGCATAAAGCAGTTTTGGACACCTTTGCTGAAATTGAGAAAAGGGGAGGAGAGGTCACCTATTTAGCTGTAGATTCAAAGGGAAATGTAAACCTTGAGGAATTGGAAAAATCCATTCTCACTCATACAAAGATGATCTGTCTGATGTGGGCCAATAATGAGACGGGAATAATTCATCCAATAGATAAAATCGCCCACCTAGCCGCTTCAAAAGAAATTATTTTGATGAGTGATGCTGTACAGGCCGCAGGGAAAATTCCTGTTTTCACAAAAGGCATTCATTTGATGGCTATTTCGGCACACAAGTTTTATGGACCCAAAGGTGTTGGGGCTTTGTATGTTCGTCATAATCATGAATTGCCAAAGCCTCTGGCTCAAATTCATGGAGGAGGCCATGAAAAAGGGATGCGAAGCGGAACGCTCAATGTGCCCGGAATTGTAGGCTTTGGAAAAGCAGCAGAACTTCGAAGGAAAGAAATAGAAGCCGAAGGAAATCGGCTTAAATCCTTGCGAAATAAATTGGAAAAGAGTCTTTTGGAGATTCCTAACACTTATTTGAATGGGAGTCAAGAAAATCGATTGCCGCACGTAACCAATATTGCTTTTGGTGGAGTGGAAGGAGAGGAGTTGTTGAAAAGACTCAATCAAAAAATAGCGGTTAGTTCTGGGTCTGCCTGTACCTCTATTTCTCCCAAACCGAGCCATGTATTAGCTTCAATGGGATTAGATTCGGATTTAGGAAGGGCTTCGATTCGGTTTAGCCTCGGGAAAAGCTCTACTGAATCAGATGTTAAATCAGCAATAGAATGGGTAAAAAAAGTAGTTTTGGATTTGCGAAAGGCTTGAAAAATTAATTTAATTCAAAACTTAAGTGATTTAAGATCAGTATATTTATGGTATGGAAGCCAATAAGCCAGTAACTGTAAATGAACCTGAGGCAGAATACCAATTGTATTCCTATTCAGATTATTTGACTTGGCAGTTTGATGAAGTAGTTGAACTGATTAGAGGGAAGATCTTCAAAAAAGCCGCTGCCGCACCAAAAAGAATTCATCAAAGAATATCTTTGAAACTCGCTACCAAATTTTATACTTTTTTGGAAGGTAAAAAATGCCATGTTTACGAAGCTCCTTTTGATGTTCGGTTTCCAAAGACATCTAATGAAGACAGTCAAATATTCGACGTCGTTCAACCTGATATCTGTGTGATTTGCGATTTGAAAAAGTTGGACGACAGAGGTTGTTTAGGTGCTCCCGGATTTAATTGTAGAAATCCTTTCACCTAGCAATAATGAAACAGAGTTACGATATAAATTCGATCTTTATGAGTCTCAGGGAGTAAAAGAATATTGGATCGTTTCACCTGAAAATCAAACTTTTACTATCAATACGTTAATAGATCAAAGGTATGTGACTTCCCGGATGATGACCTCAGGTGATGTTGTAAAATCTAGTGTGATTGATGGGTTTACCCTAGATTTGAAGGCCTTTTTTGAGGGTATTGATTAGATAAATTTAATGGGAAATTGAAATCTTCAAGACCTCAAATCCTTTAATCTTTCAATATCGGCTTCCGTATCCAAATCGATCTTTCCAAGTCGAAAGTCTATTGCAAAAACATCTTCTCTATTCTTCAAAATGACTTTTTTAGCCCCTTCTGAACCTTTTAAGGCAAGCATTTCTTCGAAGTACTTTTGATCAAAAAGCGCAGGTACTCCCAAGGTTTCAGAATAAGCACAGGCTACAATACCTTTACCGCTTTCTTTCTTGGCTAAGATCAACTGATCCAAAAGTTTGGTATCTACAAAAGGCTGATCGCATAACATGAGGGTTACTTGGTCTAGTTGTTCCTTTTCCATCAAATAACGAAGCCCAACCTGCATACTTGAAGCCATTCCTTCTTCCCAATTTTCATTGATGACGCTAGGTATTTGAGTTGAATCAAAGCCACTTCGGATCAGTTCAGGATTCCAACCCAATACGACAATCGATGAGTTAGATTTACTTTTTAAAGCGTATTCTACAGCTCTCTGTATTAATGTTTTTCCCTGAATTTCAATTAATTGCTTTGGTCTGCCTAAACGAGAGGATGAACCTGCAGCCAAGATAATCAATCCTGTTTTCATACCCCTTTTTCGTGAATAGGGCCTTGCTTATCCCGTAAAAAAATCGGTTGTTTTTTATTCAAGACAGCCTTTATCTCTGCAAAAATTGAGAGTGCGATTTCTTCTGAAGTTTCTGCGCCTATTTCCAGACCAATAGGAGCATACAGGTTTTCTTTAGAAACTTTCATGCCTTGATTTTGAAGCCGGTCGATTAGCTTTTCGGTCTTTTTCTTAGGCCCTAATATTCCAATGTAGGGAATCATATACTTCTGTAAATCCGCCAAAACAGCTACCTCATATTCAAAATTATGGGTCATCAATAAAGCGACTGTATTCAAATCACATTCGATTTTACTTTCCAGTTCATCCGCAGGAGATACGATAATCTTTTTGGCTGAAGGGAAACGGGCAGGAGTGGCCATAGTCTTTCGGCCATCGATAAGTATCAATTCAAAGCCTAGCAGTTCTGCAAGCTTAGCAACTGGAATCGTATCATTTCCAGCACCAAAAAGTAATAAGCGAACTGAAGGTTTTACCAATTCAAAAAAAACGGATAATTCATCAAATTCTGGATAAGCATGGATTTGACTTGTATTTTGGTCAAATGCCTGAATCTCATGTTTCAATTTGAGCCAAAGCTGCGAATGAATTTTCTCTGTATTTCCGTATTGATGATTCCCTTTTTGTAGAAAAACTGTCCCAATTTGCTCTGAACGTGAGTTTGGAACTGAAAAAAGTGTCAAAAGGAGAGAGCTTTCTCTTCCTTTGACAGCTTCTTTGATCAATTCCACAGGATTCGATTGATCCTGAAAATCCAAAGGCTCAATTAGAACATGAATAATCCCATTGCAGCCTAGTCCTACTCCAAACTTTTGGTCATCTTCATCGGTAGTATCATAAGTTACCAGCATGGACTTTTGCTGGAAAATGACCATCTGCGCTTTTCTAAGCGCATCTCCTTCAAGACAGCCGCCACTAATAGCTCCAGTCAGATTTCCATCTTCAGTGACCAGCATCCTTGCACCAGGACGACGATAAGCCGAGCCGATAACCTGTACCACAGTAGCTAGTGCTGCCTTTTTACCTAATTCTTTACAGTTTTCGTATGCTTCTACGATTTGTTTGAATTCTTTCATCAGTTATTAATCTGTCTATTGGCAGTCAGAACTTCTCCCGTACCATAAGGTTGGGAAGAATTCCTTCCTGTGGTAGGGTCGTCGCACATTTTCCCTGATTCCTCAGGGCATCCTTCTATGTGCATTACTTAAATTCTGCTCGATTTTATATCTACTCTTCGAATTAATTGGCGAGTTGAAGCCTTTCTTTTCTGAAGGAAAACCAAATCGAAAATAAAGTAGAGAGCACTAAATACCCTGCAAAAATATAAATCGATCCTGGCAAAAACTTATTCAAAACAAACCAATCACCGGTCGAAATGATGAAATAGAATGCGTAGGCTGACTTTAATAATTCCCAAGCCCACGCATTTGGGTTGCGATCCATCAGTTCGGTATAAGCGAAGACTGTCAAAAACACAAAACCACCATAATAGAATATATCTGGTGCACCAATGGTAGAGATATTTCCAAATAAGTAACTCAGCAACAAAAGAAGAACAATCAGTTGCGCAAAGCTCCAAACCAACATACCCTTGGATAGAAAGGGATTGTACTTTTCAAAGTTATAGACGTCACTGATTTTGTTGACAGGGTACTTTTCAGCTACGTCTTCTGGACGCCAACCTAAGGGCATAAACCAAATTTTGAATTTATCAGCCCAGTTTTTGGTGCGCCAAGCGTCTTTGATCAGAAGCCAAAGGTGCATGAAGTTGATTTTAATAGGATTCCAGGTTCTTACAGGTCTGGTAACCCCGTAAACAGCAGGAATATCATCTTGCTCTTCCTGATAGGTCCCAAACCATCTATCCCAAAAGATAAATATCTGTCCGTAGTTTTTATCCAAATACTCGGGATTGATGGCATGATGAACCCGGTGGTGGGAGGGGGTTACGATGATTTTTTCCAAGAAGCCCATTTTGCCGATATGGCGGGTATGGTACCAAAACTGGGCAAATAAATGTAAAGGTGCCACAATGGCGATAACTTGAGGAGGAACTCCAAAAAAGGCAGCTGGAATCAAGAAAACAGCGAAAATTTTTACGATGGAAGAAATACTTTGCCTGAGAGCACATGCCAAGTTGAACTCCTCCGAGCTGTGATGGATGATGTGATTGTTCCAAAACAAATTATACTCATGGGCAATTCTATGAGTCCAATAACCTGCAAAATCCAGAGCAAAAAAGGCAATTACATAGACTAGCCAGGTTGCTTCGATTTGAAATATGGCAAACTTTGAAAACAACCAATCATAGGAAATGATAACGATACTGAGCCCCAGGACATCTTTGGTCACATTAGTGATGCCAGAGCTTAGGCTGGAAATCATGTCATTTACAGGGACTGTGTCATTGCCTTTCCAAACTCCCCAGAATTTTTCAAACAATACCAGCACAAAAAAAGCTGGCATTGCGATTAATAATATTTTGCCGTAGGATTCCATTTAGATAATATTTCTAAAATAAACTTAGCTAATCCCAATCTTTGATTCAAGCAGCATGATTGAAAATCACATTATTTGATTCTTATCAAGGCTTTTGAATTATCCAAAGATTCCTAAATTCCAATTCAAAAACATCATTTATGCGGAAATCGTTTTTTGCTGCCTTTTTTTTCGCTTCTCAGCTTGCCTTTGGACAACTATCAAGAACCGAAATAATAACTTCCTCTGAATCGAATTTAAGAGCTTCTTTACTTGAATTTCGAGAATATTTAAGTCTCCCAAACAATGGTAAAATAGGCGAGGATATTTCTCTCAATCTTAATTGGACCCAGGCGGCTTTGGAAGATCTAGGCTTCCAAACACAAATTTTGACTCGAAATGGAATCCCTCACTTATTTGCGCAGGGGAAATTAGATCCAGAAAAGAAGACTATTCTTGTATACATGCAAGTGGATGGCCAACCAGTGGATTCGACCGCTTGGAACCAAAAGAGTCCCTACATTCCTGAACTCATGGAAGAGATGAATGGAAAATGGCAATCTATTTCCTGGGATTCTTTGGATGAAATAATTAACCCTGAATGGAAGATATTTGCTCGTTCTTCATCTGATTCAAAAGGTCCTACCATGGCTTTTTTCACAGCATTGAAAATACTGAAAGAAAAGGGTATAGAACCCACCATAAATCTGAAGTTTATCTTGGATTTTCAGGAGGAAATAAGTTCTCCGGAATTGGCTCCAATTGTGGAAGAAAACAAAGCCTTATTTCAATCTGATGGAATTTTGATCATGGACGGAACTCGGCATTTTTCCAATCTTCCCAACCTAACTTTTGGAGCAAGAGGAATAGTGACTGCTACAATTAAGGTCTTTGGAGCATCAAATAACCTCCATAGCGGCCAATATGGCAATTTTGCACCCAATCCCGTATTCCAACTTTCAAGGCTCTTAACCGCTATGAAGGATGAAGGTGGTAGAGTTTTGATACCTGGTTTTTATGATGGAGTTTCCATTTCTGAGGCAGATTTCAAAGCGATGTCTGAGATACCTGAGGATAATGAAGTCATGGCCCTGGAAATGGGATTCGCTGAAGCCGAAAAAGTTGGAAGAAACTATCAGGAAGCCCTGCAGTATCCTTCTCTGAATATCCGGGGGATAAGTGCTGGCTGGACGGGAAAGGAGGCTCGGACACTGATTCCTGCCCAAGCGGTAGTGGAGATAGATATGCGAACAGTAAAAGAAACTCCCAATGAAAGGCAGTTAGCGCTTTTGAAGCAGTTCATTTTAGATCAGGGTTTCTATTTGATTGAAGGTGATGAACCAACAGACATCGAAAGAAAGACCTATTCCAAGATCGCTTCTTTCCAAAGTAGAAATGGCTCTCAGCCTTTTAGGTCAGCTATGGATTCTGATTTTGCAAATTGGCTGGACCGTGGAATGCGTCATGTCTTTGGTGAAAAATATATTAAAACCCGCCAAACGGGCGGCTCTCAACCGATGGCACCTTTTATTAATATCCTGGGAGCGCCAGCTGTTTCTGTTCGCATTCCAAATCCTGATAACAACATTCATGGACCGAATGAAAATATCCGAATTGGCAACTATTTGGAAGGAATTCAGACTTGCCTTGGGATCCTAACGCAAGAATTTTGATGAGCTCCTATCCAGATATTCTTGCTGTAGTAATTGTTTTAGTTACTGTATTTTTTGTATTGAAAATCAATAAGGTAAAAAAGCCTATTATTCAAGGAATCTTGAATTGGTTTCCGGCAATACTTTTCGCCTATGTTATCCCTGCCTGCTTTACACATGCATTTAATTGGGATCTATCAGGAGTGATTATTCATGATTGGAGCCGCAATTGGATCATTCCTATTACACTTTTAGCCGTAATGTCTGCTTTACCGTTAAAGCAGCTAGCAATTGTTGGAGCCCGACCTCTAATTTTATTTTTTGCTGGAAGTCTATTTATAGCAACACTTCCTGTGATTTTGGTTGCAGGAGCATCCCTTTTCTCTCCAAACTCACAGCAAATATTTATAAATCAAGAATACTGGAAGGGTTTAGTACCTATTGTAGGTGGTTGGATAGGTGGCAGTACCTCTCAGTTAATTCTCAAAGAACTGGCCCAAACTCCCGAAAATGTTTTTCTTTCTGTATTGGTATTAGACAACATCCTTGTGAATATTTGGACGATCCTTATGTTTCAGTTTATCAAAAAAGGGGAGAAGCTGAGTGAATTAATGGGTATTAAGGATCCTTTGCCAATGAATCTAGCCGCAGAGGAAAACAGAAGTGGAAAGAAAATTTATCCCGGGATTATCGCAGTCCTATTTTTTAGCGTTGCCGGTATCGCCTATTTGCTCGAACCCTCTTTTCTAAATCTTGTCATCAGTTTATCCATTTTAGGGATGTTTCTTGGCAATCTGATTCCAAACTGGAACGCAGCATTTTCACTAAAACTGGGTGGAGTAGGTATCGTATTAGTGATGGCCATTTTGGGTTTGAAACTTGACTTTAGCAACTTGACATTACCCCTTACCTTTGTGATTGTCGTTTTGCTATGGTTGGTTCTCCACTCCTTGGGAATGATTATCGTTTCTAAAGCCCTAAAATTGAATTTAATTTGGGTGCCTATCGCATCAATGGCTAATCTAGGAGGAATTTCCACGGCTCCGGCTGTTACAGCTGCTTACAGAAAAGATCTGATGCCTCATGCTGTGCTTTTGGCAATTTTGAGTATGGTGACAGGTACTGCTTGGGGAATGTTGACTATTTTCTTGTTCCAGATAATTTGAAATCGAATCCATGAAGTTTCCAAGTCTATCTCAGCTTAAAAAAGACCTTTCCCTCCTAAATGAGCAGGAATTGATAGAACTGATCGCTGAGCTTAGTAAATTCAGTAGAGACAATAAAGCTTACTTATTTTTTAAACTTCATGAAAAAGATAATCCGGGCCTATTCCTAGAAATGGCAAAAGAAGAGTTGGAATTGGAATTTCAAAAAGCAAATACTCAACATGGCTATTATGCCAAAAAATCGGCTCAGGCTATTCGTAGAAAAATGAACAAGCTTTTGAAATTGAATAAAAAGAAGGAAGATCAGGCAGAGTTGATTTTATTTTTTTGTGAGCGATTAAAGGAGTACGGTTATCTTGCTCATCGCCATCCTGTGATCCAAAATCTATATGAAATTCAAATCAGAAAAGCTGAGAAATTGATATCAGGACTTCATGAAGATTTGCAATATGACTTTCAAGAAAAGATGAGAGAATTGGCGTAAATAAAACCTCACACTTAAGGGTATTGAATAAAAAAATCCGAGGCAAAAATGCTGCCCCGGACTTTCCCAACCTATACTATTTTGTTCTTAGTTGCTGTTGCTTCCAATATTTCCTTGAGCAACAATAGTTGCTAATTGCTCCATGGAAAGGTGAACATTGATGTAGCCATTGTATGTCAATAGCTCTTCGTAAGTAATCGGAGTATCATCATCTAACATCATTATATTCGTCATGCTCATTCCCGAAGCACCATCCACAGGGTTAAACGTAAAGGCAATTGGACCACCCATTTCCGCACTATTATTGTGAATATGAGCAGGGTGCATTCCATCTTCAGGGGTATTTTCTAGCATAATTATCGCTAATGTGCTACCATTCGCCCGCTCTTTGAACTCAGCTGTTCCACTGATTCCAGGCACATCCACTTCTCTGAGATTGTAGGTTGTTGATTCACCGGTCAATTCATTTTGACCGATATCCCCCTGCGCGACAATTGTAGCAAGTTCCTCCATTGACAAGTGCACATTGATATATCCATCGAAGTCCATAAGTTCTTCGTAGGTGATGGCTGTCCCATCATCCAATGTAGCAATATTGGTTTTAGACATTCCTGATGTTCCGTCCACCGGATTGAAAGAAAAAGCGATTGCACCACCTTCTAATGCGGTATTTAAGTGAATATGAGCAGGATGCATTCCACCATCAGGAGTGTTTTCAAGCATAATTTCTCCTAAAGTCTCACCATTCACACGTTGACTGAATGTGGCAGTACCGGAAATTCCCGCTACGTCTTTTTCACCGAGCATGGAGGTCTTGGTC
>NZ_JAPEIB010000061.1:0-11341 GCF_028823735.1 Algoriphagus sp. NF | reverse complement strand
TCAGAATGGAGCTTCACGGTCATCACCTTGGATTCATCCACTCTGACTTGGGTGACGATGGATTTCTTTGAAAACTCCTCTTTGAAAAACCCTTCCCCAAACCACTCCACATTGAGAAAAAAGGTACTGAAATCCATCCCCAAGATATCCTTTCCGAATAATTCCCCGGCAGCTCTATTGGCATGCAGGACTCCAAATCTGGAGTCCGTGAGAAGAACTCCGATTTCGAGCTGATTAAATAGAGGGCTCCAATGGAAATTCATATTAATGATTCAGGGAAGGATATCAGCTTGCAATTGACTAACAAACCCTAAGTTTATCAAAAAAAATCGGGTGGAAAAATCAAATGGCGTTTTGAATTGTAAATAAACTTCTTCTATTTTCGGACTTATTACTCTTAAATAGATTAAAGTGTCCGAAAGATTCCATCTCACACTCGTGAAAAAATCTTTTATCGGCATTCAAAAAAAACAATTGATTATCACTTGAAAGCCCTCTCCCAAGTCGGAAAATACGGTCTTCGTGCCTTGCTTTACCTGGTAGCCTATCCACCGGAAAATCAGTATCTGAGCATCCGACAGATCTCGGATGATTTGGGTCTGTCCTTTCACTTCGTCACCAAAATCTTCCGTGAACTCACCGAAAGGGGCATTCTCACCTCCTACAGAGGACCTTCCGGAGGAATTGCCTTGGCAAAACCTGCCGAGGAAATCATGCTGATCGACGTGATCAAGGCTCTAGAAGGAGACGATTACTTTGACAAATGCCTGATCGGATTGCCCCACTGTGGCTCAGCTAAGCCCTGCCCTGTGCATGATTTTTGGAAAGAGGTGAAAACGAAACTCCAACATAACTTCTCCGAAACCAGCCTGGCTCTTTTGGGTGAAAAAATCCGAACCCAAGAAGTCCGCTTGGATGAATGAAATTTTTTTATCTTAATTAAGAATAAATAGTCTTAAATATGAAATAACCCTTTACCCACCCATCCATGAAGACAGAACCCAGCTTCCTAACCTACCTGATGAAGCCCAAAAACTGGTGGCTTCCCTTTCTCCTGATCTTCACCGTGAGTATCAGCGGCTTGATTTTCATTGGCTATCAGACCTACAATGAAGCCCCTCCGATCCCGGATTATGTGGATTCAAGAGGAAATGTGGTCATCTCGAAGGCAGACATTTTGGCCGGACAGGAGGTTTTTCATCGCTATGCACTGATGGAATACGGAAGCATGTTTGGTGACGGGGCTCTGCGTGGACCAGACTTTACCGCCCAAACGCTGCACGAAATGGCCGAGTCCATGAAAAAGTTTTACAAGGTGCAATCTCCAATCGAGCCAAATCCGGTTGCCCAAGCGGGTATCGAAGAACTGGTCAAGCAGGAAATCAAAGAAAACCGGTACCGGGAGGAAGACAATCAAGCTGTATTGAGTGATGCTCAAACTTTTGCAGCCAATGAAATCAATACCTTTTATCAGCGGGTTTTTCGGGATCCGGAATTTCATGAAGCCTTCAAGCCTTCCGGCTATCTGACGGACCCCAAGGAAATCGAGCAACTGAGCAAGTTTTTCTATTGGGGTGCTTGGGTGTGCAGCGTATCCCGACCAGGAGAAACGTACAGCTACACCCACAACTGGCCCTTTGACCCTGAGGCAGGCAACACCCCAACCGCTTCCACCATGCTTTGGAGTATCTTGGGATTATTTGGCTTAGTGCTTGGATTGGGAGCCGTGATGTACTACTACGGGCAGTTTGAGCAGCTGACGGAAGAATACTATGCCAAAGGTGCCTCGGAAATGGTAACAGAGGAGAAAGTGAGAACTTTCCGACCCACACCGACCCAGCGGGCCACCTTTAAGTTTTTCTATGTCGCCATTCTGTTGTTTTTGATCCAAGTATTGGCTGGAGTGCTCACTGTGCATGATTTTGTGGGGTTCACATCTTTCTTTGGATTTGATCTTCAGGCGTTGATTCCGGTGACGATTTCCCGCAGCTGGCATGTTCAGGTTTCCCTGTATTGGATTTCAGCTTGTTGGGTAGGAATATCATTTTTTATACTTCCTCTCTTGGCCAAAGGCGAGCCCAAAGGTCAACTCCGGCTCATCAATTTGCTTTTCGCCATCTTCTTTGTTTTGGTTGCCGGATCGGTAATCGGAATTTACATGGGCCCGATGGGAATGCTGGGCAACCTCTCCAGATGGTTGGGTCACCAAGGTTGGGAATTTGTGGAGCTGGGAAGACTGTATCAATACATGCTTTTGGCGGTTTTTGCCTTTTGGGCCGTGATTGTCTATCGGGGACTAAAAGGCGTGATGGCCAAAGCCAAGCCCTGGGAACTGCCCAATTGGCTGGTCTATGCGGTTGTGTGCATTTTAATTTTGCTGGTATCCGGCTTCGTGGCCAGTCCAGAGACCAACTTTGTGGTGGCCGATTTTTGGAGATGGATGGTGGTGCATATGTGGGTGGAAGCCTTCTTTGAGGTGTTCACCACGATCATCGTCGGCTACATGATGGTGATGATGGGCTTGGTCAATCGGCAGGCGGTGACCAAAGTCGTTTATCTTGCTGCGTTGCTGTTTTTGGGTTCGGGATTGCTGGGGATTTCACACAATTTCTACTGGAATGCCAAGCCTATAGGCACTTTGGCTTTGGGTTCGGTCTTTTCCACACTTCAGGTCGTACCTTTGATTTTGCTCACCTTGGAAGCTTGGAGAATGCAGCGAATGCCCCAGCTTTTGGCCAATAAAAACAATCAAACTGGTCGCTCTTCGCTTTTTGCCATGCCCGGTGTATTTCTCTACCTCCTCGGGGTCAATTTCTGGAATTTCTTCGGGGCAGGAGTTTTTGGACTGATCATCAATCTGCCCATCGCTAACTACTACGAGCACGGCACCTATCTCACCGTCAATCACGGGCACGCAGCCTTGATGGGCGTGTATGGGAATTTATCCATTGCGGCAATCTTATTTGCCCTCCGCTACCTGACCAAGTCCGATACGTGGAATCCCCGCTTGGTCAAAGTTTCCTTCTGGTCGATCAATCTGGGCTTGGTGTTTATGGTCGTGCTCGACCTCTTCCCAGCCGGATTGCATCAGCTCTTTACGGTGATGGATCAAGGGTATTGGTTTGCCCGATCCCAGGAATTCATCCAAAGCACCCCTTTCCAAACCATGACTTGGCTGAGAATTGTTGGTGGTTCCATTTTCCTCCTTGGAGGCGTTTTGCCTCTTACCTGGATGGTTCTGAAAAGCGCCAGAAACCTAAAACCTGATCAACCCTTTGTTCTCAACCGCTTCCATCAGGAGCGAAAAGAAGTAGAAGTTTATTAATTCCAACTACCCTTAAACTATGCACGACCCTACGCATGACTATGCCGTCAACCTTGAGTGGAATCACGGACGGATCGGACAGCTGAGCAGTCCCGAACTCGAAAACCTCATCGAATGTGCCACTCCACCGGAATTTCCCCATGGAGTACCGGGCATTTGGTCCCCAGAGCACCTGTTTACCGCTGCAGTCAGCTCCTGCTTGATGACCACCTTTCTCTCCGTGGCTGACCATTCCAATCTGAAATTTGAAAAATTCACCTGCAAGGCCACTGGAACACTGGCCAAGCAAGATGGAAAATGGATGATGACTGAGGTGCATCTCTTCCCCGAACTCACGCTCAGCCCGGGAGAAAAAGAAGAGCGGGGCCTAAAAGTGTTGGAAAAAGCCGAAAAAGCCTGCCTGATCTCCCATTCGGTCAAATCAGAAATCAAAATGATCCCTACGATTTTGCAGCTCGAGCTTTACTGATTTCAGTTTGTTGCAAATATCAAGAAGAGGCTGTCTCATTAAGCTGCTTGTCACATTTAGAAAAGTCGGGATAAAGTCCTATTCACTGAAAATAGACTTCGACTCTGCTCAGACTGACACATTCAGCCCTCTTGAGAGAGCCTCTTTAAAAACATTAATTTCAATAACTCTCCCAAAAATTCCTTCTTATGACTAGAATTGGTTGGCATCCTAATGAAAAAAGAAAATGACCACAAATAAGCCCCTCAAGCGCCATCCGGCTCTCCATCATCTCAGCCATGACCACCATCAGGGCTTATTACTCTGTTGGAAAATCAGGCAGGGATTCAAACTTGGCATTGACCCCCAGCGGATGAAAGTCTATTGCGAATGGTTTTGGGAAAATCACCTACAGGCCCATTTCGAAGAGGAGGAGAAACTGATTTTCCCCATTCTGCCTGAGGATAACCCGCTTGTCAAGCAAGCCCTAAGTGAGCATAAGCGCCTGAGACGGCTCTTTTCCGATTGGGAAAATGTCGAAAAAACCCTCAGGCAAATTGAAGAGGAACTGGAAAGACACATCCGATTTGAAGAGCGGATTCTATTTACCGACATTCAGGAAAAAGCCACTTCCACTCAACTGGAAGCTATCGCAGCCCAGGAAGTGCGGGAAAAATTTGTGGAGAATGGGGAAGATCCTTTTTGGGTAATTGCCACTTAAAGCCTCTTCCAAAACCAGATTTTATCTGAATAGCTCAGCTCCCGGATGTTCACATCATAGTAGGAATAGAGACGGTTTTTCGACAGGTTATTGATCAATACCGAGGAGAGAAAAAGTGTCAAAGCACCTGTCATCAATGGGTTGATCATATAGAGATACCCCATTTGTCTGACTTCCACTGACCCGATATTGGCGATCAGCGCAGTGGCTCCCCAGGATGAAGGGATTTGGTTATTTCTTAGCCAAAATAATCAAGGAAACAGCCAAATGAGGAGAAATCCTAATGGATTCAGTTCTCCAAAAGAGTATTTACACACTTCCGAAGATCAATTTTTCGGACTGGGCTGCTTACCAATTAGTCATACCAAAAGGTAACACTGAACTGGCTCTAAAACTTGGTTAGTGTTCTTTTCCCAGATAAATGCTTCACTCTTTGGATTTCTGTCTATAGTCGAGCCAAAGTAGTGTAAAAACAGCTTTAATAATCCGCAATTTGGGCTTCACTTCGAAAACTCAATTCCTCCACACCCCCACCCCGCTTTTTAATCCTGGCTTTTTGCTCTCACCCAAATCGCCAAGAGTCTGCTTATCTCCCCGAAAAGGCTGCAAGTAATAGCTTCCGAAATAGCCTTTCCCCCTTAGCCAGGTGTTCATGGCATCAAGGTCGGATGTCCTCAATTGCTCCGAATGAACTGTAGTCCGAACCTCAAAGGGAACGGAAGAAGAGACCATGATTTCCAATGTTTTCTCGAAAGCCAAAAACAAATCAGAGCGGGTAACTTCCCAATACTTTTCCGGTAAAGATTTAAAATCAAGGGCCACATAGTCCAGCAAATCTTCGGTAATTAACTGCCCAATTACCTCAGGCCGGCTGCCGTTGGTGTCGATTTTCACCTCAAACCCCATCTTTTTCACCTCCCTGACAAATGGAATCAACTGAGGATGCATCGTGCATTCGCCTCCGCTGAATACCACCCCATCCAGCAAGTGCCGGCGGCTTTGCAGAAATTCCCTGACATGAGCCCAACTCAGCTTGCCTTTGCCAAGGACGATCTCGGGATTGTAGCAGTAGCTACAGCGCATGTTGCAGCCGGCAAACCAAAGGATGCAAGCTGTGCGATCCGGAAAATCCAGCATTGTAAAAGGGGAGATACTGAAGACAGGTCTCCCCTTTTCCAGGCTATTCGACGAAATGGGTGCGCTGCTTGTGTTCACCTTTTTTTCCAATGTTAAAACTCTCCACGGGACGGTGATAGCCCATCACGCGGGTGTACACGAGACATTTGGTGCGCTTTTCTTCATGCTGATCGAGGAGCGCTTTGGTTTGGATCGGTTCAGTTCTTGTCTGCATAGTTTATTGGTTTTTGGTTAAGTGAATTGAGTAGATCTTCATCGCAATGTGGGCAGTATTCATGTTCGCCGTTGAGGTATCCATGTACAGGGCAAATACTGAATACCGGAGTGACGGTGATGTAAGGCAACTTGAAGTTGGAAAGCACCTTCTTCACCAGTCGGCGACAAGCCTCAGGCGAAGAGATTTTTTCCCTCATGTACAGGTGCAGCACGGTACCTCCGGTGTACTTGCATTGGAGTTCGTCCTGTAGCAACAGGGCTTCAAAAGGATCGTCGGTATAGTCCACCGGGATTTGGGAGCTGTTGGTGTAATAAATGTTTTCCCCCATTCCAGCCTGGATGATTTCGGGGAAGCGCTTCTTATCCTCTTTCGCAAATCGGTAAGTGGTACCTTCTGCCGGAGTAGCCTCGAGATTATAAAGGTTGCCGGTTTCTTCCTGGAATTCTTTCATGCGATTTCGAATGTATTCAAGGAGCTCAGCGGCAAAATTTTGTCCGAAGTAGCCGGTGATATCTTCTTTTCCCTGGGAATAATTCAGAATCATTTCATTCAAACCATTCACTCCAATGGTCGAAAAATGATTTCGGAAATGCTTCAGATATCGTTGAGTGTAAGGATAGAGCCCACGGTCGTACATTTCTTGGATGAAAACCCGCTTTTTTTCCAAAGTGGATTTGGAAATCTGCATCAGGTAGTCCAATCGCTCATAAAGTCCAGCCTTATTTCCGGAGTATAAATAACCCAAGCGTGCCATATTGATCGTCACCACCCCGATACTTCCGGTCATCTCGGCACTTCCAAAGAGCCCATTTCCACGCTTCAGCAACTCCCGCAAATCGAGTTGAAGGCGACAGCACATCGACCGAACCGCATTGGGCTTGTAGGCATTGGGGTTTTCTATCTTTTGACCATTCTCATCCACCGTATATTGACTGCCTATGAAATTTTGAAAATAAGAAGAGCCTATTTTGGCCGTATTTTCAAACAGCAAATCCGTATTGGGTCCATACCAGTCAAAGTCTTCAGTGATATTGACCGTAGGAATGGGGAAAGTGAAAGGCTGCCCATTCGCATCTCCTTGGGTCATAATCCTGTAGTAAGCCTTGTTGATCAGCTCCATTTCGGGTTGGAAATGCTTGTAAGTAAGTTCTTCCAGGGAATTCACTCCCCGCTTTCTTGCCTTTTCCATCAACAAATCAGAATCGATTCCCTGGAATAGATGCAGGTCACTCTTGGTCGGCATCTGGTCTTTCAGATCCTCGGGAACTACCCAGTCCAGTGTCACATTGGTGAAAGGCGATTGACCCCATCTCGCAGGAACATTGAGATTATAGACAAAAGAACGAATGGCTTTCTCGATCTCCTTATAATTGAGCTGGTCCTTGAATACATAGGGTGCCAAATAGGTATCAAATGAACTGAACGCCTGTGCTCCTGCCCATTCACTTTGGAGGATCCCCAGAAAATTAGCCATTTGCCCCAGGGCTTCACGAAAATGTGCCGGTGGACGGCTTTCAACCCGACCCCGGACTCCATTAAACCCTTCATTGAGTAAGCCCCTCAAGCTCCAGCCTGCACAATAGCCCGTCAAGCAGTCCAGATCATGAATATTTATGTCCCCATTGCGATGAGCATAGCCTTCCTCCTTATTGTAAACCTTGTCCAACCAATAGTTGGCGATGATCTTTCCGGCCACATTATTGACCAAGCCGGCATTGGAGTAGGAAGTATTAGCGTTAGCATTGATCCGCCAGTCAGTCTGCTGGATATATTCTTCGATTGTCTGGGTACTGTCCACATAGGTGGTGTCCTCGTTGAGTCCAGCCACATGTTCACGCTGGAGTTTTCGGGTATGACGGTAGAGCATAAAGGACCGCATGACCTGAAAGTAACCCGTCTGAAAAAGCTCCTTTTCGATCAAATCCTGAATCTCTTCAACCGCCCAGGTGGTCTTGGAAGCCAAACTGCCGAGTATTCGATCAAAAACTACCGAATCATAGACTTCTGATACACTATGAAAGCCTTTTTTCAGGGCATCTTCAATTTTAAAGGAGGCAAAGGGCTCATATTCTCCATTTCTTTTGATTACATATTGTTCCATATTTCATCTTATTAAGGGATTATTTTATCCTTTAATATTGAATAAAAAGCGAGCCAACTGAAAAAAATCGGAACTAATATTCCTTAGGTTCCGGAATGATATTTATCATGGATTTTTTACCGGAACAAGATGTCCTCAATTCATTGTCAAAAAAATAAATTGGGCAGTCCAAGAACTTGAGTAATCAACTAGCCAAAAAAGCGCTCCTAAATATTCAAATATGGCTTTTTTTCAAAAAAAATCACCTAACATTTTGAAGGCGATTGAATTCAAAACGATTGTCATCTACAGAATTTAACATTATTTCTCCAGAGGAATCCATCCATCCCTAAGTCTAGGAAGCAAAATATCTCCCAAATAGAGAAAAAAATAATAGAGGATATCTTTATCTTTTAATAATTAATTTGTAGTTTTGTTTAAGAATCCGGGACGTCGTCCCTTTTCTTAACCTCAATAAGAGGACAATAATATCCTTTATTATATGAAAAACATCGCAGAACTACCCATAAGCGAAATAGTCTCAAGGGATTACAGAGCTGCTCTGGTATTCCGGACTTTCGGAATAGATTTTTGTTGCAAAGGAGATCAGACAATTCAGGAGGCATGCACTCAAAAAAAGGCAGACCCTCACCTTTTGTTTGAAAAACTTATCGAAGCATTCACCAAACCTGCTGAGGACCACTTCGATTACAAGAGTTGGCCTTTAACCCTATTGGCGAACTATATTGAAAATAAGCATCACTCCATGCTCCGGGAACGGATTCCACTGATCCGGAAATTCCTGAAGCGAGTCGTCAAAGTTCACGGCGCCCATGAACCTCAGCTCAAAAAAATCAAAGCCCTTTTTGAAGATTCCACCGAAGATTTAAAAAGACATTTAGAACAGGAGGAACTGATAGTTTTTCCGTTCATCCGCAAGATTTGCACAGACGGAGAGAGGAAAAAACTGCTTTTGAGCCCCAATTTCCAGAAAATCCGAGAATTGATCTACCAATTAATGGAGGATCATGCTCAAGAAGGTGCGTGTTTGGAAGAGATCCGGAGACTTTCTAATGATTACAATCCTCCCTCTTATGCCTGCAACACCTACAAAGTAGCCTTTGCATTACTTCAGGAATTTGATGTAAATCTTCAGAAGCATATGCACTTGGAGCATAACATCTTATTTCCCGAAGCCATTTCCTTAAAGCCTGAGCAGAGCATAAACTGATTGAAAGAAATGATTCCCTCCTCATTCAAGGCTTTCTACCTGCTCCCCTTTATTCTTTTGGGTTTGGTGGCCGGGATATCCGGAGGCTGGATCAGGCTTGGCTACCCGGCCATCCCCCTTGCCGAAGCCGCAAGTCAACACGGATTGATTATGACGGGTGGATTCTTGGGAACTTTGATTTCTCTGGAGCGGGCCATGGTCATGGCAAAAAAAACATGGCTTTTGATTCCTTTCCTTACCGGGATTTCAGTTTTCGCTTTTCTCCTTGGTCTCTCTGATGTCGGTTTGCTCCTATTGACCACAGGGTCTCTCGGGCTAAGCTTGATTATGCACCTGCAAACCCTGAAGCACCCAAAATTCCACTCCGCGTTGCTGTATGGAGGCGCTGTCTCCTGGTTTATCGGCAATTTTCTTTCATGGCAGACCGGATTGATTGCGGCGGGAAGTACTTGGTGGATTGGCTTCCTCCTGTTTACTATTGTGGGTGAACGGCTTGAATTAAGTCAGTTTTTACCGGTCCCGTCCTGGTCACAAAACGCCCTAAAATCCCTCCTTGCCCTATTCACGGTGGGCTTGATCGTTCCCTTTCACACTTGGGGCAATGAGATTATGGGCATTTCAGCCCTATTGATTGCTGCATGGTTGTTGGTTTTTGACATGGCAAAGGTGGCCTCACGCAAAGCTGCCCAATTCCGCTATATCGGGATTGGATTGCAGGTTGGGTACTTATGGCTGGGGATTCATGGCTTGATTGTAATGGGAATGGAAAATCAGGCCTTATACTACGACTTGATGCTTCACACCTTCTTTTTGGGATTTACTTTTTCCATGATTTGGGCACATGCTCCGATTATTTTCCCCACAATTTTTGGGATCCGGGAGACCCCTTATCATCCGGTTCTTTGGATCACTTGGATCGGTTTTCAGCTTAGTCTTTTGGGAAGGATTGTGGCGAGTATCCTCGGTGAATATGAGCTGCGCAAAATATTGGGAGTAGCGAATGGGTACTTGATTTTGATTCAGTTTTTGCTGATGGCAGGAATAATTCTTTGGAAAATGAACCAGAACAAAAAAGTTAAGCCCGGGCGTAACCGAAGTCACGCGAAGGAACTCGAAAACAAAACATTTTTGCATACCCGTGTCTAAAACTTGGCTACATATTGCCCTGATTGTACTCATCCTGCTCAATGGAATGGGATACACGCTGATTCAAGTTCAGTTTTATTTGGACAGAGAGCAAATCACCGCACTTTTTTGTGTCAACAAAGACAAGCCACAACTCGAATGTGACGGAAAGTGCGAACTCTCCAAGCGGCTCTCTGAGGCCAAAGACCAAAACGAAAGTGATGCCCAAATCACCTTGGAAGAACTAAACCTGATCTTTTTGACAAAAAGTAGGGAGATAGGTTTGGACTTAATCCCCGAGGCAAATCATCAAATCGCGCATACTCCAAGGCATCAAATGCTTCACTCTTTGAATTTAGGAATGAATTTTTTCCATCCCCCTCAGCGCTGATTTTTTCTTCAGAAAAGAATCGGGAATCTCTCGATTCAGGACAAAGTCCCTTTTGATTTCCTAAATCCATTATCATGAAAAAGCTCATTTCGCCAGCTGCAAGGATGATTTTTGCCCTTGCCCTGGCACTTCATACCCTCATACCTGCCTTTGCTCAGGAAAAACAATCCCTCCGCATCCTTGATCAAACCACCCTCGAAGGAGTCCCCGGAGTCACTTACCGCTATGGCTTCCAAAAGGGAATTTCAGATGAAAGCGGCACCATTTACTTATTGACTGATAAAGAGAGCTGGCTTTACCTCAGCCATCTCAGCTATGGCAGTTGGATGCTTGATCCTTTGGAAGTAGCTCAAGCCCTTCAAAAAGGAAGCATTTCTCAGAAAGAACAGCTTTACGGTCTTCAGCCTGTATCGGTGATCGCCCTGAAAATGACCGGAGATAAAGACGAAAAGATCCTCATTTCCGAACAAGAGCGCCTTCATCACGATGCAGGAGCACTTCTATCCTTAGACCCGGTGATATCAGGTATTCGCAAGAGTAGCTCTTTTGCCTTTGACCCAGTCATGAGAGGTTTCAAATATGATCAACTCAATATTGTGGTCAATGGATTACAATCTGCCAATGCAGCTTGTCCAAACCGAATGGACCCTCCCACGAGTCAAATCG
>NZ_JAPEIB010000060.1:0-12140 GCF_028823735.1 Algoriphagus sp. NF | reverse complement strand
TGGTACGAATTACCGAACAGAATCCCAAGAGCTGATTCTACCATTTTTCGAAAAGAAACCCGATTGGGAGCAATTTCATCACTATTATTTCCCCGATGGACGGGAGGTCTTTGAAACCAGTCTTGAAAATGCGAATAATTATTTCCCATCAGAGATGGCAGAAGCCTTTTCAGGTCAAAATCCGAGCGAAATAATGATCCAAAATATCCTGTTTGTGAGACATACCACTCGGAATCAGTTCAACGTAGTCATTGCTCGGTACTATCCTGGCAATGAAGAATCAAAAATTAATTTCAATGAAATAAGTTATAATCAGATTCCTGTTTTTTGGACAGGTAAGTTAGAACTTTTCACTTACGATGAACGATTCTTTGTCGGATTTGAATTTGAAGAAGGTGAGATGATATCCAGCTACACCAGACAATTACAAATTGGGGATAGAAGGAAAAATGAAGCCGGGATGGATGTACGATGTACCACACGTTATATTCCTGTTTATTACACACTTTGTGTTTCTCAGGAAGGATTTCCGCCGAACTGCACCAAAGAAATAGATTATTTCGTGGAACAAATTTCCTGTTACGGAGCGGATGGCGGAAGACCTAGCTATAGTTACATGGGAGGTGGAAATCCCCGAGAAAGCGATCCTGCCACAGATGGAGGCGGAAAAAACAATACTGACCCGACACCGCCGGAAATGCCGAAGCCTGGAATAATAAACAATTTAACGAATAAATGTGCTGATGGGATTTTCAAAGAAATTAAAAAAACAGGAATCAAATCAAATGAACCTAAAGGTACATTTGCAGTAGATCAGGAAATTTTAAAACTGTTTGATGAATCAACCAAATATGACTATGTAATACAGAATTCCGATAAACCCAATCAAACTACCCCTGTACCAGATATACGCTCAGGTAAAAGTGCTTTTTTAGTAAACTTGAATAATGACTATCTAAGCAAAGCAACTCAATTGTCTATTGCAAGAACAATCATTCATGAGTCAATCCATGCCTTTATTGAATACAAGCTTGTCAATGATGGTGTTTACTATTCTGAATTTACGGATAAATACTCTGATTATTTAAGAAGAAAGAGTTCTGATAGGATGAATAGAGCACAGCATGAGCTTATGGCTGAATATATAGAGGTTATGGCCTACAGTCTAAAGCAGTGGGATAGGGAATATGGCAACGGTAAAATGGGAAAGCCATTATTGGATGACGATTACTATAGAGCTATGGCTTTCGGAGGTTTATTAGCAAATGATCCGCGTCAACAGCCTCCTAGTTTTCCTATTCCTACTGACTCCTTCAAGGCCCTAGTTCCAAAGGCTAGTGATCGGATGAAAATCATCAAAATCATTCAGAATGAACAAGAAGGCAATCAATCAAAAGGAACCAAATGCAACTAATCAAAATAGTATTTATAGGCCTATTGGTAATATTTCCATGGAGTAGGCACCTATCTGCTCAATCCTTGAATGAACAGGAATACAAAGTAATCAATGACCTATTTGGCTGTATGAGAGACTCCGAGAAGTATCATATTTATCAGTATCTAGTTCCTGATTCAGTATTTAAATATTTTATAGGCATAAACCCAGATAATCTTTGGAAACCTGTCTATTTGGACAAGGAAGAGTTTCACGATATTTTGGATAATTTTTCTTTCGATAGCAAGAAAATGGATAGTCTTGATAGACATTCTTACATCTTAGAAAATTCCAAATTAGAACGTGGCATTAAGATTAAGAAATCTCAAAATAAAGGGAAGCTTATATCTAGACCCTTGATTTCAGATAGATATGCGATAATCTATTCCAAAGATTCTTGTATTAGTCATAGGGAAGAGTTCATCATAGCAAAAAAAATGAGTGCAACAGGCACATGGGTCTACTACGGTGATATTCTAATCTCTGAGTCATTTGTTGATCCTTTGATTCCAAAAAACTGGAGATGGAGAAAATTTTGGTGGTCTATCAATATATTCAGAGACAAGTATTGCAATTAATGGTAAAAGAGATGGAGTTAAAATTGGATTTTTTCCTTTAGAATGAAGAAAACAGCGGTCCATGACCGCTGCTTTTTTTGTTTTTAGTCTAAAATAACTTTCTCCCGCTTCGGGTACTTGACTTCGTAGCGGAGATTGAGGACTTCCTGCTCTCCGGGTGGGATTTGGAGCTCCCAACTCACAATTCCGGTCTGGGGATCGAGCTTTCCTTTGCTGAGTTCGGTCGCTTCCACGGAAATATCCGAATTGACCGAAACAGGAATCTGATCCTGCACCAATATGGAAATAGACTGGGATTTATTGTTTCGGATAGTGATGGCATAGCCCCGACTCTCGGTGATATTGGATCCGATGGTTCGCTTTTGTGAAAACTCAGAGATTTTCTCCCGATTGATCAGAATGCTTCGGTCTCTGCCCATGGAGATAGACAGGGTATCTTCCAAGGATCCGGTATTCAGAATGGATCGTCCCACGAAGCCTTGTTCGAAATAGAGGTTGCTTTCCCCTTCCAGGAGGCTATACTGACTCCAATCGCTCAGTTGGGCGATCAAAAAGGCATCATTTTCCAATTTCGGAATCGCTTTGTACTGATACTGCGCCGGGATCTCATAGTTTTTCAACTCCACCCGACTTTTTTCTCCATTGCTGGCAATGCTATAAGGTTCGGTAACTTCTATCTCAACGGTAGTTTGGTTTTCGATAAAAGAGGTGATGATTGGGGATGCATCTCGTCTGGGTTCTGTTGCGTTAGCAGTCAAAGAACGTTTTTCTTTTGATGCGTATCCTGTGACTACCATTTCTTGGAGTACCTGAGTATCAGGGGCCAGGGCCAAACTAAGCGTAGACCGACCATTGATCCCTACTTCTTCTGTTGCATAGCCTACGAATGAAAAAACCAATCGCTCGGCATTCTGAGGCAAGGTTAAGGTATACCGTCCATCCAAGTCGGTGGAGGTTCCGATGGTGCTTCCCTTCACCAAAACTGTCGCTCCAGGTAGGCCTTCCCCATTTTCATCCAAAACCACCCCAGAGATGGTCCCCGGTAGTCGGGGTAAGGACATATCCATGCGTCGGGTCAGTCGGGCATAGTTGAGTTCCCACTTGGGTAGTTCCGGTGCGACGCCGCTTTGATTGGGATTGCCATTCGAAAAGCGGAGCTTGACATCTTTCCAGTCCACACCGGTATTTTGAGAGACTTCCGCCTTGTAGTCGATTTGTATGGGTTCGCTGACGCTATTGACACGGATATCATACTTGGGATACCAACTGGCATTGGCCACCAGGTAATTGAATTCAAAAGTAGCCGTGCCAGCACTCGGAGCCTTTACTCGAATACGGATCTCAGACCGGGCTTCTTCTTCGGGTTCCTGATAGGTTTGGATTTGATTGCGCAACTTTCTGATTTCAGCATCCTGCTTTTTGATTTTGGTTTGGATGCTGATTTCCTCCTTTTTGATTCCTGTGAGCTCCCGCTCAAAAAGAGCAATCGCCTGCTGAAGTTCCGTGATACTTGGACCGGAATCTCTTCCGCCGAGGTTTTTATTTGCCTGCAGCAAATTCGATTTTTCGTTGAGCACCTCAAGCCGGGCTTTGTCTTGCTCTTGCTCAGCTAGGATAGCATTGATTTGTTTGGTAAGATCTTCCACTTCCTTGCTGTAGTCCTTTTCTTGCAAATAATCCATTCGTTTATTCACCGCCTGAATGGTGAAATTGCCCAGACCCTTGACTTGGAGACTCTGCTCATTCAGGTAAGGGGAAAGTCCCTTTATCACCACTACCGACTCACCTGCAGGAATGGAACCGCTCGCCTTTTCAAAAACCTGAGCTCCTTGTAGAAATACGGTGACCTCCTGAATGGAGGATTTCAGGGGTTTTTCGGGGATGTTTTGAGCATTACCGAAACTGAGGCAACAGAAAAAGGCGATCAGGAATAAGAATTTGTCCATGGTACTGAATTTTTAGTAATCAAATAAAAAAATCGTTGATAAGCAATCTCTTCCTGTTAAAAAAAGCTAGGCAGTCGGGCAGGTATTTGTATTTTTGCCCGCAAACCAAAACCAATTATGACGCTTTTTCAATCGATTATCATTGCCGTTATCGAAGGACTGACCGAGTTCTTGCCGATTTCCTCTACCGGGCATATGATTTTGGCCTCTGCAGCCATGGGGATTCACGATGATGAATTTGTGAAGACCTTTGAAGTTTTTATTCAGTTGGGAGCAATCTTGGCCATTGCCTTGATGTATATCAAGCGATTTTTTCGAGGCTTGAAGATTTATTACAAGTTGCTGGCAGCATTTATTCCAACCGCTATCGTTGGACTTTTGGCTTATGATTTTATCAAAGGCTATTTGTTTAATCCAGTGGTGGTATCCGTTTCTTTGATTTTGGGAGGGGTGATTTTGATTTTGATTGATAAAAAAGTGGTCAATCAAACCTCCGACTTGGCAGAAGTGGAGGATATCTCCTATCGAAGTGCCTTTTTCATTGGGCTTTTTCAGTGTCTTTCCATGGTTCCTGGCACTTCCCGTGCCGCAGCCACTATTATCGGTGGGGTTTTCAATGGCTTGGACAAAAAGCAAGCGACGGAGTTCTCTTTTCTACTCGCCGTGCCGACCATGATGGCTGCGGGTGGATATGACCTGTTGAAGTCTGAACTGTCTTTTACCCAAGAGCAGATTATTTTACTCGCTTTGGGCTCTGGGATTGCCTTTATTTCAGCTTGGTTTGCAGTAAAGTTATTTTTGAAATTCGTCTCCAATCACGGCTTTACTGCTTTTGGTTGGTACCGAATCGTGCTGGGAATACTATTTTTGATCTTCATGTGGGGTACGGATTTGGGTTGATTGTAAAATATGGTTAACAAAAAACGGTCAGAATTGTAAAATCAATTTGACAAAACAAAACCCTCCCCAGCTTAGCTGAAGAGGGTTTTTGCTTTTTGTCTTCTGCCTCTTTTATTTCGAAGGCTCAATCTTGTTTTTGTTCTTCACGTACTTATCCAGCCAGGTATCCATTTCATACAGCGTATGCAAAATGGACTCCTTAGCCGCGTAGCCATGGCTTTCGTGTGGAAGGAATACCAAGCGTGCTGTAGCACCATGTCCCTTCAGCGCATTGTAGTAGCGCTCGGATTGGATAGGGAAGGTACCGGAGTTGTTGTCCGCTTGTCCGTGTATCAAGAGAATCGGTGTCTTTACTTTGTGTGCAAAAGAGAATGGCGACATATTGAAATACACCTCAGGTGCTTCCCAATAGGTACGCTGCTCATACTGGAATCCAAATGGGGTCAAGGTTCGGTTGTAAGCACCGCTTCGTGCAATACCCGCCGCGAATAGATCAGTGTGCGAAAGCAAATTGGCAGTCATGAAGGCACCATAAGAGTGTCCGCCAACTCCGATTCGGTTTCGGTCTCCGATTCCCAATTCCACGATGTGATCAATCGCAGCTTCGGCATTAGCTACCAGCTGCTCACGGAAGTAGTCATTGGGTTCCTTATCACCCTCACCCACGATAGGCATCTCAGTTTGGTCCATGATAGCATAGCCTTGAGTTACCCAGTAGATTGGAGATCCCCAGCTGAGTCTGGTAAATCGGTATTTCGAACCTCGAACCTGTGCTGCGATTTCAGCAGACTTATATTCGCGTGGATATGCCCACATCAATACCGGTAGTGGTGAATCTTCTCCCGGAGTAAAACCTTCCGGTGTATAAATCACCGCAGAAAGGTCCAAACCATCCTTTCGCTTGTATTTAACCAATTGCTTGTTGATGCCTTTTAAGCCCTCATACGGATGTGCAAAATTTGTGATTTGCATTGGGGCAATACGCTTTTTGGTGTTGACCATCCAATAGTTAGGCTGGATATCCGTGCTCTCTTTCAAGGTGATAAATTCAGTGGCATCTTCATCGATCACCTTTACCACTCGCTCATAATATGGAGCTTGAGATCTCCAAAGGATATTTTGTTCTTTGGTTTTAACATTGAAAGTAGAAAGGAATGGCATGCTTCCTTCCGGGCTACCTCCTTCAGAATTCATGAAAAGTAGGTCTCCTTTTCTTTTCAATACGCTTCTACCAAAATCATTGGTTTCGTAGATCGGATCTCCCGGATCATTGTAAATATCATCATATGAGCGGTCGATGATCACTTGCTTGCCTTGGGAAGGGTTGGAAGGGTTGATCACAGAGCGGATCTCCCGGCGGGCACCAAACCATCTTTCATTGAGGATGGCGAAATCATCTGTGGACCAGGCAATTCCACCAAAACGCAGTGAAGTAGTGGCTAATTTTTGATTGGGACCATTGAATGGAGCAGCAAGGGTATAGACGATCTCTCGCTCTTCCATATCCACTTTACCATCGCCCCCATCTTGGGCCTCTACCCAATACAAAACGGCACCCTTGTCGGCTCGCCAGTTGATGCTACGAGGACCGGTGACAGTCGCGTCAAAGCCTGTAGGCCGCACCTCATCCAATGGAATCTGAGCAAAGGTCTTTACTTTTTGACCTGCACTGGACCAAATCTCCACGTCGTAAGGGAAACGGCTGGCTGGTACCAGGTAAGAGAAAGGTTTTTTGATGATGTCAACCATAATGTATTTTCCATCTGGGGACAGGTCAAAGGATTTGATCATGGCAGTAGGTCCAACGGCCTTTTTTGTACCATCCAAATTGACAAGCATCAGTTGAGAATCCATGAAATAAGCGAAAAGCTGCTCATCGTAAGGATCCTTAAGCAAATCTTGGTAGGTACGGCTTGGAGCCGCATCCCCTGAAGTTTCCTGAGCGATAGGGCCTGATGGCGCAGAAGGTGCTTGAGGCATAGCACCACGTGAAGGGTTGACCGCTTTGATCAGGATTTGATTGTCAGGAGTCCAAGTCATTACGTTTCCGTAGACATCGTTAAGAATGGCATCGGTGAGTTTTCTGGCTTCAAAAGTGCTCAGATCCACTACCCAGAGACTGATGCCATTCGATTCGGTATTGGTAAAAGCCAAATACTTTTCGTCATTGGAAAGTCCTATGCCGCCGATCGAGGCATTTTCCGGGAGATTTTTGATCTGAATCTCTTCCCCAGAGCGAGTCATCCGAACTTTCAGGTTTTCGATTCCTCTGCTTCGGCTAGGGCCCGAGGTAGCGGGATTGATCCGCATACCGGCAATTCGGAGTTCCGGCTGAGAAAGAGTTTCGATCGAAGGATTGTCTGCACGCTCGAGCATGAGCATCCAATCGGCATTTTCGGAGAAGACCACCGAAGGAGTACTTGGGGCATTGACCAAGTCCGCGATTGCTTTTGGTGGGGTTTGATAGGTAATTTGGGCGAATATGGGTTGACATACCCATACAGTAAATGCCCAAAGTAGTAGGCTTAGTTTTTTGGAAAAATTTTTCATCTGAATCTTTTTTGCCTAATTAAAATAAATTTTCAGGAATGAGATTGAAAAAGTTGCTGTGTGGTCAGAGATTTATTTTGGGAATAGTTTTCGGAGTTTTACTGATGAAGAAAAATTTTGGCTATGAATATTAGAGTGGTCTATTTATTCATATTTAGCTTGATTCTGCTTTTTTTCACAGGAAAAGCGACTGCGCAGGATACGCTCATTACCCGATACGGAGATCTTCTTTTGGGAAAAATAGAAAGGATCACTTCCAGTAAGGTATATTTTAAAACAGCCTACAGAACTACCGCGGTTGATATCAAATTGGAAGAAGTTGCAAGCCTGAGGAGCCCGGAAGGCTTTTTGGTAAATGATGTGCTAAACCAAAACTGGAGGGGTCAATTAATTCTCGATTCTACCCAA
This sequence comes from Algoriphagus sp. NF, assembly GCF_028823735.1. Taxonomy (NCBI): domain Bacteria; kingdom Pseudomonadati; phylum Bacteroidota; class Cytophagia; order Cytophagales; family Cyclobacteriaceae; genus Algoriphagus; species Algoriphagus sp. NF. The sequence goes on along the minus strand of NZ_JAPEIB010000060.1, from coordinate 4,323 downwards.
GTGAATCTAATTGGCTTACAGACAACAGACTCCCTTTATTATTTTGATCAAAAGGACATCTATGAAATCACAAAAGATGAGAAAAAGCGCTTCAAAGATCGCTTTCGGCTGGGAATAGATCTGGGTTTTGCCCGTGCCAAATCAGAAAATGCCCTTTCAATTTCCGCAGGGCTTCACTCCCGTTATCGCACTCGGCGCTGGGATACTAGCCTTGACTATCAGGATTATGCCTCTGTCATAGGAGAAACCTTGGTATCAAGAACGAGTCTGGATTATAATCTTGCATATATTTTCAAGAGGGAGTGGTTTGTCAATGGAAAAGCTTCATTGTTTTCCAGTACGGAACAAAGCCTGGACCTTCGAAGGGTTTTTTCAGCAGGACTAGGGAAAAATCTGATCCATCGAGAAGACAAGATTCTATCCTTTATGGGAGGAGTAGTATCGAATCGAGAGCGATTTAGCTTTAGGGCAGAGGAGTTTTCCAGCTTAGAAGGAATATTTTTTAGTCATTTGTCGGGGAAGTTTTGGGACAAGGTGAACCTCAATTTGGATTGGGCTGTTTTCCCAAGTTTCTCTGAATTAGGTCGTGTTCGGAATACATTTGATTCTTCTCTTAGTTATCTCTTTTTGAACCACTTCAATATCGGGATTCATTATGTCCTGAATACAGATAACAGACCACCAATAGAAACTGAAAATCGTGATTTTATCTTGGTGATCAAATTTGGGTGGACATTTCAAAAGAGGTAATAGCTAATCTGGCTTTGCCATCATTTATCAATTAGCTCCTTTTTGATGTATTGGGAGGAATAGCCGACAGTTTTGGCGACCTCTTCCATATCTATTCCTTTATTTAGTAGCCTTTTTGCCTCTTCCAATTTTACTTTTTTGAGGAATTTTCCAGGCGTGGTTTTGAATTGCTTGAAGTTTCTGTTGAGCTGAACGGTATTGGTGTCCAAGTAAGAAGCTAAGCCTTCTATAGTTTGAATTTTCTCGGATAGTATTTTGGCTTTCAGTTCTTCCAGACTCCATTCATTTTTGGATGCATACTGTGGATTAAACAGCAGCTCTTTTCTTCTTTTTCTAAAAAGAATGAAACCGATCAGAAAACCAAAAACAGCCAAGGCCCCGCCAATCAGCCAAGTGGATTTTCTTTCACTTACAGGTACTTGCAGGGTGTTGAGTAGATTTGGCAGGTAGGATTTTTCAATTTCATAGGTATTGAGCTGGTAGAGCCCATCGACAGCACCTACATAAAGAATTTCTCCATGGAGCAAAAGCGCTTCCCGATTGAATTCTACATCTGGAATAATGGGAATAGGTCTTGGATAATCGGGGATCAAGACAAAAAGGCCATTTTCGGTTGCAATCCATAAATTGTTGAAATCATCTAAAGATGTCATCACCGAAAAGGGGGTATCTGCAAGCTGAAAGGCTTCGGGCTTATCAGGATTAATTTCATAAACACCATCGTCCGAACTAAATATCAGGCGATTGCCTACCGGGTAGATATCGTTGATGATACTTGGGACTTGAGCTAAAGTGTCAACATATTCACCATCCCAGCTTAAGCAAACCCCTTGGGAAGTCGCAAAAACCAAATTATTTCCAAATCCCTCCAAATCAAGGTACTCCAGTCCTTGATGAATGGGTTGGAGCTCGAAGCCAGGTAGGATTTTCGATACTGATTGGGTGTAAAGGGCGTAGTTTTCTCCTTTCCAGGATAGGACTTTTCTTGCTTTTCCAGAAAAAAGATTCGTAGCATTTGGAATGCTGTGTGTCGAGTCAGGAGGGAAAAACAAGCTTATCTCATCCCAAGCAATGTAGTATTGGGAGTCAATTTTCGTAAGAGGTCCATTTGAATACTCGGGGTTTTCCAGTTCTACACTATCGTTTACAAATATTCCCGAATAAGTCAAAATGACTTTCAAGCTATCTTCTATATAAATATCCCGAATAGACTTGTTGTGGTAACTTCGGGTGTAATGGTCCCTGATTTCATACTCAAATAATTCACTTCCTGTTGCAATGAAAAACCGAGACCCACTGCGAGCAGCCGTGGCAATAAATTGTCCCCTTTGGGGGATTAGTTCTTTGATGGAATTGATATCGAAGAGCTCTGAATTGGGGATAAAGTCGGACTCGAAAAACGTGTTTTTGTAAAAGACGTAGGGTTTCGAAAAGTTCTCTTGGATTTCGACCCAATTATCCCCTTCCAATTGGTATAAAGCGAGAGTGGTCTTTGCAAAAACCGTTTCCCGTGCCTCGAATACATTCTGTACCGGACTTGAAAACTGATGCTTGTTTACAAAGAGCGTGTCTTGTGAATACAGTGGTGTCCCAATCAAGAAAAACCAAATAATTCCAAAGCAGAAGCGCATTTTTTTGATAAATAACACTTAAAAATAACGCTTTTTATAAAAAAAACATTATCTGTTATTTTTTTCAAAGCGAAAAGTGCAGCAGTTATTCTGGGAAAGTCGAAATTTCTTAAAATCTAAATTCAAAAACTATGAAAAAGCTTTTAGCTACAACATCAGTGGTTTTCATGCTTGTTTTTTCTCTTCAAGCGCAAGTAACCATCAAACCAGGTGTGGGTGTAAACTTCACCAATGTATCGGGCGGATCATTCGATGATTTAAAAGGTAATCCCGGGTTTCAATTTGGAGGTTCCGTAGCATTCGGAGAAAAATTTTATTTCGAGCCGGGTGTCTTCTACCAAACTGAATCTGTCGAAGTGACTAGTGCGAATAATCCTTTTCCTGTCACAGATGGGAACTTCAAGGGATTTAGGGTACCGGTAGCAGTCGGATTAGAGGTACTAGGAGATGCAGATTCTTTTGCAGGACTTAGGATTTTTGGAGGAGCATCCGGATTCTTTGTGACTAGCGTCAGCAATGAATTCCTGAGTGAAGATGATTATGCATCTCCTAAATGGGGTGTATTTGCCGGGGCAGGGGTGGATATTGCTATTTTCTATGTGGATCTGTCTTATCAATGGTCTTTGACAAACATTACTACCGACGTAGCCGATGTTGAATTGGGAAAGTCTAATGGTCTATTTCTGACTGCTGGATTGCGATTCTAAATAAACGTCAGTTTTCTACGATTCTAACCACTAACCTCAACGGAGCTGGCTGTTGCTAGCTCCTTTTTCGCTTTATGAAAAATATCGATCTCAGAATTTTAATTGGTTTTCTTGTTTTGTTTGGCTGTAAATCCAGCAGTTCGGTAGAAGAAATTTCTTCTGAAATTTCAGCCATACAGGTGATTTCTGATACTACCAGAGAAGAAAGCCCCTATTCTCAAAACGATCAGGAAAATATCAAAAGGTTAATCCAAAAGACTTTGACGGATATCTTCAAGGAAGATTTGGAAAAAGGTTTTTTGGATTCGCTTAGCAGGCAATTTAAATATAGCCAAGTGGACCTTAATGAAGATGGAAATTTGGAGATTTTGGTCGGATTGACCGGACCTTATTTCTGCGGATCAGGAGGTTGTACCGTTTTGCTACTTACCAGCCATGGAGATGTGATCACCCGCTTCTCTGTAGTAAAATATCCAGCCTATGTAGATTCAGAAACTACAAATGGCTGGAGAAACCTGATTATGTATAGTGGAGGTGAAAATAGGGTTGTGAAATTCGAAGGAGAGACTTATCCATCTAATCCTTCCACGTTACCTGTTTTTGAAGGTGATGTGGATAACTTGAAGGAATTGTTGGATTGGGAAAATCAAGAGGCATTTACTTATTAAAACTCATTAAAAACTGAGTAGCTAGCATGAGAAAGTTTTACGCTAAGCCCTTTTTATTACTTTTTTGTTGCCTTGGGATCTTATTTGAATCCTTCGGTCAAAATCGAATTATTGTTAACCCATCTTTTGAAACGGGTTCAATCGTACCTCATAATAATGTGGCTTATCCGGCTTCTCAAGCTGCTCCGAATCCTCAGATTGATGGTTGGTATTCTACCCACCCAACTTTTAATAATAATCAATTTCCGATTGAACACTGGCGGTCTGGATTTAATAATGTTCCTGCTCAGCAAGGAGACTATTTTGTAGAATTGAATGTTTCTCAATCTTCTCGATTATATCAAATAGTTTATTTGGTGAATGGAGAAACCTTTAATTGGGAATATTATCATCGTCAACGGATTGCTGGCGCCACAGAGCAAATTGAGTATTCCATCTATAGCCAAAATGGAAACACTAAGCTTTTTACACTAGATACTCATACTGCAACAAGCACTTCTTCATGGGATCGCAGATCTGGAACCTTCACCTTCACAGGAACCACCGGAGTTTATCAAATTGGGTTTG